>JBBUEW010000068.1:3182-11241 GCA_038078095.1 Patescibacteria group bacterium
CGAAGAATCTATCGGGCTCGTCTGGACCCTGGTGACTCGCCAAGATTTTATTACCGCCGGCGCGACCGACGAAGCACTCCGCGACGTCGTCGACGAACTCCTCTCAACCTCGCCCCACGCCAAAGTCGCCATTGTCTTTTCGGAAACCACCGACGGTCGCGTCACAGCCCGTCTCCATGCTACCCGTCCTTTTGACGCCCTCGCCATCGGTGCCCCCTTTCGCCCAACCGGTACCCGCGAAGTCGCCCTCCTTTCTTTACACGATACCGACATCGTGGCAGCCGAAAAGGCTGTGGTGACGCATGTGAAAGAAAAACTATCGCACTAGTTCGATCACCGCCTTTGTTTCGTAAACTTTTTTGATTGGTCGGAACGATTCGTAACGGAGGAGTTCGTTTGCTGAAGCGAAAAACGGAGGCTTTGTGAGATCGACGGAGCGAAAATCGCCAACAAAGATATCTTCGTTGCACCGTTCACCGAGGATGGTGTTCGTGATAAGAACGTGAGGATATTTTTGTAAGCGAGGGAGAAAGTCGAGAATCGCTTGGTTAGGCCAGTGTTGAAAGACGTCTTTGATGAGGACGAGATCAGCATCGGGAAGGTTGTGGGCCAAATCGTCGACGACTTGAAAGGCGATATGGTCGCTTCCCCACGCTTTCTGATTCTCTTTGACCACGCTCTCCACCACATCGACGCCGAGGTAATCGATGCCGCTCCAATCCAGGAGATGCGACGACTGCCAATCACCACAACCAATATCGAGGACCCGATGAACATCGTGCGTTTTCAGATACTCCTGCAGAAAATCTCGATAGGCCCGGGTGTTTTCGGGCAACGAACCTGAACCAGATCCGCCAAACCACACCTTATCTTGGTAAATCTGAGAGAATTCTTTCTTCATACGATGAAAGAATCCTATCACCTTCATGTTATAATTTTTCCATGGATCCACTTTGGTACGCCTCTGGTGCGGTGCCGGCTCACAAACGTGTTGGCGCGTACGTCGCCGATACAGCTGGGCTCGGACTTTTGTTTAAACTGATGCGCGACATGCCCGCCGCTCACCCCTATGTGGTGGGAGGAACGGTGCGTGACGCAATTTTGGGCGTTGTTCCGCATCGTGCTCATCTTTTAGTGCGCGATGTTGCTCCTCCAACCCTCCACAAATTCCTACACGCCAACGGCACCGTTACCCGTCACACGAACGGCCATTGGCACGTCACTCCCCGTGGAACCGAGGACACACTTTCGGTAACCGTTCCCCATGGTCGCTCTATCAGCCGCGGTGGAAGCGCCTTCCGCACACCGGCGCCAAGTCGATCGCTGCATGACGATCTCGCCAGCCGGGACTTTTCAGTCAATGCCATGGCGTATTCTCTGCGAGACGGCGTGCTTCTGGACCCCCACGGCGGATTACACGATCTTGTTCGCGCCAAAACGCTCCGCAGTATTCATCATCCCGATATTCACCTGAACCAAGAGCCTGCACTCGTAGCCCGTGCACTTCGTTTGGCGAGCCAATACGCGCTCAAGCTCGAAGATGGACTGTGGCGAGCGCTCTCACGACACCATCCGTCTATCCATCGCACCAGCCATGATGACGACGGAAATACCGTCTTCACGATTCCTCGCGTTCGTCTAGGTCACGATACGCTTCTCGCCCTCGCTCATCACCCACAGTATTTCCTTACTCTCGCCCGCGAGAGCGACGTTTTACGTTCACTTGCTCCAGAACTTCTCCAGCATGGCGCAATCGTTCATGACGATGGCGAAACAGGTTGGCAGAAAACGCAACGACTTTTAGAAACACTCCATCACTACGAAGCAACGCGCACCTACGGCACCACCAAAAAGAGTGCGACGTTGCTCTTAGCTGGACTGCTTTCCATGCTCGACGACGGTGCGATGGGCGCACTTCGCAATCTCGTCACCCGCCTTCACCTGCACAACGTCGAAGATCATCGCCTTGTTTTTGATCACCTCGACACGGCGTGGATGTTGAGCAAATCCACCCAACTTTCCCAAGCGCCACTTTCCGATCTTTCCCCTGCCGAACGCGAACGTTTGGTTCGAGGTCAGCGTGGAAGCGAGCTCCTTGCCCTCTTAGACGCCACACTTTCTGCGCAACATCAGCATGGCATTGGTAGAGAAAACCTCATCGCACTCCGCACCGATCGTGCGCATTGGCTTCACGAACCTGCACCCGAAGAACTGGTCCGCGGCCGCGATCTTCTCGCCCTCGGCTTCTCTACCGGCCCTCACCTCCGCCCCCTTTTAGACAAAATCCGCAGTGCCCAACTGGACGGTCACCTTTCTTCCCGCGGAGCCGCCCTCGACTTCGCCCGTTACCTTGCGGCACAAACATAAAATCGAGCAATATCGCTCGATTTTATGTTTAAAAAACAGTTACTATCGTTGTGCTCGATTGAGTGTCTCGACCTGATCTTGAAAAACAGCATTGCCGCTGCGTTTGGTTTTGAGACGCATATCGTCCAACTGTTCTTTACTGTCCTCGGCAAGGTGGGTCCCATATTTCGTATCGACGGTAAACAAAAGCGCTGCCATTTTGTCGATTGCCCTCAAAAGTACTGAGGATTCGGCATCATTCCTGACGTGGGGCTGTTGTGCCACCTGTGTGTCCCCGCCCGGAAAGTAAAACTCTTTTACAAGCCATTGCCGAGCCCGCAATACAACTTCTTGTGCCTCCTGCTGAGTTCCTGCGGCCTTCAGATCACTTTCACACTGATCGACGACTTCCGTAGCCCAGCTTTCCTTATTGGCCGCAACTTCTACAGTTTGCTCTGCTGCAGGCGCTGCCATCACTTCTGGAGAAATTGCCGCCACTGCACTCAAACCCAGTAATCTCCCAAAACGTTTAAAAGATTCCATCATATAAAGATATAGTAGCTCAGAGCCTCAGAAAAGGGTAAAACCATCCCCAAAACAAAACATCGTCCCTTCGGACGATGTTTTGTGGTGCGCGCACGTGGACTCGAACCACGGACCTTCACAATGTCAATGTGACGCTCTAACCAACTGAGCTATGCGCGCAAAAAGCCACAAAAGGATACCTGCCGATCAGACGTCATGTCAATAATACTTACCCTTTCGAAACGGGCGCTTTGTCGACACGAGAAAAGAGGAGTGCCACGAGTCCGGCCATAAGGAGAAGAGCGAAACACATACCCCCAGCAACCAAAATCGCTTGATAATTGCAGGTGATGACTTCGCCAAAGGCACGGAATGCCTCGGCGTTCATCTTTGGGCATTGCGTTACTCGGTTCCCCTTGGCAAGAAGCATTCCAATTACTGCGGCACCGTAAGCTGCCAAGAGACTGCCGAGAGTGAACAAACAGCTGAATCGCGCCTTTCGCATGTTCATGAAACGCGTGGCCGCCACAATGGCAAAAAAGACACCACCGATAATCCAATAGACAATAAACCAAGCGGCAAACAGCATCCAGGTTATTGTTTGAGGATCGGTTTTCATATTTAAAGAGCGCTGAGGGCAAAAAACAGCACCGCCCCAGACCCAAAAGCTGCTAACGCAAAAATATACGAAAGATACACAAATTCGTGATTATGCTTCTGGTGGCCCAGGATCCCAAAGAGGATCGCGAGGAAAATAAGGAAGGCAACGATGAAGTACATAGAAAAGTGATGTTTTGCGGTGGTAGGTCTGGATGGACTCGAACCATCGACCACCGAGGTATAAGCTCGGCGCTCTAACCAACTGAGCTACAGACCCAGAAAATTGATCCAAGTTTATTCTCGCTATACCCTTTCGGATAACGGCCAAATGGTAATCGATAAACCGGCCTATCACAAGTATACGCGCTTTCCGAAACAGGGACTTCGTGCCATACTCCGGCCATGAAATCGATCGAGATCCTTACGACCGACCCTGTTCGCCTCGACATCGCTCTGGCGACGGCATTGGAAATCAGCCGCGCCAAGGCGCAAAAAATCATCGCTGCGGAGCGGGTTTTTGTGGATGGAAGCAAGGCAAACGCCCATGTTATGGTTTCGAGCTCGTCCACGGTCGAAATAGAGGATGAAGTCTTTGATATTGCGGCACCGGCAAAATCCCTCCCCCCACTCTCAATTTTGTACGAAGACGACAACGTCATTGTCGTCAACAAACCTGCCGGTCTCCTTGTACATCCCACGATTTCGAGCACCGAACTCACCCTTGTTGATAGTCTCCGCGTTCATTTTCCAGCCATCGACACCATTGGCGACGACAAAAAACGTTCTGGTATTGTTCACCGCCTCGATAAAGAGGCATCAGGAGTTTTGATCGTTGCCAAAACCAACGTCGCGTTTGCTCACCTCAAAACACAATTTGCCGATCGTCGAACACAGAAGCAATATCGCGTCCTCGTTATGGGCAGCGTTTTAGATGACAGCGGAACGATTACCTTTCCGATTGCCCGATCAAAAACCCACGCCCGCATGGCGGCACGTCCTCAATCGCAAGACGGCAAAGAGGCGATCACCCATTTTGACGTTATCGAGCGATATGCCAATGCAACCCTCCTTGACGTCCGCATCGAAACCGGTCGAACACACCAAATTCGTGCTCACTTCTTTGCCCTCGGTCATCCGGTTGCTGGCGATAAAGTGTACATCAAACGCGGCATTAAACAACTTCCTCTTCCCCGACTTTTCCTCCACGCTCAATCACTCACGCTGACCCTTCCCGGTGGCGAACCAATGACATTTACCGCACCGTTTCCTGACGAACTCGACGCAGTCCTCAAAACCCTCACCGTCACCACCAAAAAAATCCTTCCTGGTATTGGCACACTTTCGTAACTCTTGGTGTTCTCACTATGATCATCAGTCTTACCGGTCTGCCGGGCGCAGGAAAATCGACGGTTAAAAATTTGCTCGCACACACGCTGAACCTTAAGAGCTACTCCATGGGTGACATCCGTGGAAAAATGGCGATCGAGCGAGGAATGACGATCGACGAGTTCAACGCCCTGGGTATGAACGAATCGTTCACCGACAACGACGTCGATCACTATCAGGAACAGCTCGGGAAAACCGAGGACAATTTTATCGTCGATGGCTGGATGTCCTGGCACTTTATTCCGCAGAGTTTTAAGGTCTTTCTCACTATTGAACCTCGTACATCTGCCGAACGCATCTTCGCTGCCCGACAGAACGAAAAAGGGCGAGATGACGAACCCCTGTACCAATCCGTTGAAGAAACTCAGCACGTCCTCGACGGTCGAGTGCGTCAAAACCGTGAACGGTATCAAAAATGGTACGGAGTCGACTATTTAGACCTCGCCCACTACGACCTCATCGTTGATACCACGAATCTTACCCCAATCGAGGTCGCTGAACGGATTCTGTCTGCTGCCCGGGCTTCAGCTTGACCCTAGTAGAGAATTCCGCTACACTCCGCGCCATACTTTCCCTCTTATGACCGAAGCAGAAACCACCACGATTACCATGCCTACCGTTCAAACCGGCATGGTTATCCGTCTCCATGAAAAGATCCAGGACGTGAACGCCAAAGGCGAACCACGTGAACGTGTTCAGATCTTCGAAGGCCTCGTAACCGGCACTCGCGGCGCTGGCGCATCAAAGACCTTCGTCGTCCGCAAAGAGAGCAATGGCTACGGCGTTGAAAAGATCTTCCCGGTCTCTTCCCCTGCCATCACCAAAATCGAAGTGGTGAAGCAATACAAGGTTCGCAAGCGCAAGCTGAACTTCATCAAAGACTTCAGCCGCAAGCTCCGAGAACTCGTCGTCAAAAAGTAAAAACATCGCCCTGATCCAATCAGGGCGATGTTTTTTTCCGACTAGAATGTGTGGCAGGCGTAAGTGTCGGTCGCCGAAGAATAGAATCCAAAAAGATAATCAGTGACCGTCGTGCCTTCGTTATAGTTGCACCGATTCGCACCAACTGTCTTTGCGATGTCACACAAATCTTCGTTACACAAACGTTTTAACAGAAGACTCCCTTCCAGGGTGCCGATATCACCCACGCTCCCTGCATATCCAAAATTCAAATCATTATACACGTCGCATCCTTTTTTCGTCGTCCCCCCATCAACCGTTTGAGCCGCATACGTCCTCAGAGCCCCGCAATAGAAACCTTGTGAGCTGCTGCCGGTCGTTCCCAAGTTGTTACCAGCGGTCGTGCAGCTGTTGAGCGTTGAATTGAACTCGCAGTAGATCTGTGTGTCGTTGTATGTGCCGGTATCAAACGCTTCCACCGCCGAACACGTCGATGCGGTAGGAGTGGGAATTTCAAAGCACGATTTACATGAATGTGTTTCGCCCTCGGCCACGCACGTTTTATTCGAGGCACAATAAACATAATCACACGAATCCCCGATTTTCCATGTTCCAAGGGCATTCGTTTTCAAATTCGCGTCGTCCTTAATCGTCCCCGTTCCGCCACATTGTGCCGTCGAAGATGGTGCGGTCTCGATGGTATATCCGTAGCTACTTAATCGTTCACACGACGAGTTTGCATCCAAAATAACAACCTCCTTGATCAGCGGCACTTTGAGTGCATTCAGAGACGTCAAACGTGGGTCGATGAGGTTCAAAATAACGAAAACGCTCAAAAGGAGGACCAACCCCGTAATCGCATTCGTAATACGATCTTTCCCCTTACTGATGTACTTCTCTTTCCCACGGGACATCACATACTGTATGCCACCGATCATCATCATGACGACGGCAACTAATGCACCTGCCGGCAAGAGCCATGCGTACACCGCATTGATGTAGACGGGAAGATTCTCCACTTTGGTAACGTTTCCAATCGAAATATTTAAATCGTACGGGACGTCCTCGGCATAACAATGCCGCATTTCTTCGTTCGACGACTTGGTTCGCGAACAGTTATACGGCATTTCCGTCCCCCACGTTGCACCTGTGATTTCCCCACGAATCTCTTGGCTAAAGGCGTCGCACTCCGATTTTGTCCAACATCGGTCACTGTTATATGGATACTGATTGGAGTCGGTAAAACATCCCACGTATTGCACCTCGTTTTCCGCACACGTTTCCTGACATTTCTCCGCCGTCATGGAACCGGTTGGTACCGCTCCCACGCCAACTTCCCCACAGTAACAAGCGCACGATGTTGCGGCGGCTCCAAATGAGACACTCGGAACGAGCATCGTCAAAACCACCAGGGCAAAAGCAACCAATTTAGGTTTGACGCATGGCATCGATGATTTGGTTAAAGATGGTGAACGGAATTGATCCTTCCACCTTTTGTCCGTTAAAAAAGAACGTCGGCGTTCCAACGACTCCCGCCGCCACCCCGTCTGCGAGGTCGCTCTCGACATCTTTCACGTAAAAGTCGCTCTCTAAGCAACGAGCAAACTCGTCCATGTTCAGATCGAGACGATCGGCGACCGAATTGATCGCTTCAACACTGAGGATACCCTTCAACTCAAAGACAGCATCATGATACTCCCAAAATTTTCCCTGCTCGTTGGCGCATCCTCCACCCTGGGCAGCGATTGTTGATCCAGGGTGAACATCCTCGAGGGGGAAGTCGCGAAAAACAACCTGAACATCCGTTCCGTATTGCTTGGCGATGGCGCGCACGATCGGTGCATCCTCTTGAGAGTAGGGACATCCAAAATCAGCAAACTCGACAATGGTAATTTTTGGACTCTTCGTGCCAAGGGTAGGGTCATCGATACTCGCCAGCGATCCGCTCCCCTCCCCCGCAGCAGCTTTTTCTGCAAACGCTTGGGCTGCCCGCGTGAAGTCCGTGGTGGTATAGCCAAGTGCCGGATTGATACTGCCGTTTTGAATGTCTCGATAAAATGCGAACACCCGCGAAGAAAAAATAATCATCAACCCTAAAACTGCACCAAACCCAAGCGTGGCCAGAATACGCTTCGTCTCCCACCGGTGGTGGGGTTCGGGAACGTTCTCGGGGGACGGCAGCATGTTGACGATTTCCTCCATATCTTTAGGAATCATAGCACAATTTTCACCCCCAACCTTTACGATCCCGGAAGGTTTTGATACTATCCGGACAATATGATTCTCGATATTATCCAGGTCG
>JBBUEW010000069.1:0-1647 GCA_038078095.1 Patescibacteria group bacterium
ATACGCTTCATTTTAAATCAAGGGCTCGCAGGAGAACAAACAATCAACGACCTTGCTGGTCCGGCTTACACCGCGGCTTTTTCTGGGTTAGCGAAAGCGGAGTACACCCTCGATGCGTACGAGATTCTTGGCGATGGCAGTTCGCTATCCGTTGACGCTCTTCAGCATGATCACCGCGACCACATAGGAATCGGCGATATCATCTCCGTCATTGGAGACTCAACGTCTGATGGTACGGGCGGCACGGCTCCCGCTGGCCCTGTCACTAACTGGTTGGAGGCCGATGCGGGTTCTCTTTCTCTTGACCATAGAAATTTTCCACAAAATGATCCGTCTGATGCTCTGTTTAAAGAATCGTTTCTCACAGATTTGAACGATCAATTGTCTGCGTATTATGGCTACCCCGTGTTTCTGATGAACGAAGGACATCTTGGTATACGAGCGTCGAACTATCAGTCGGCAGTGATGGTTTCCAATTGGACAACGAGAGAATTGGCACTTGCTCCTACAAAATGGATCGTAGCGCTCGGCAACGGAGATTCTCAAGTCTTACACTCCGCAGCCACATATCGTGCCGACATGGAGTCGTTGTTTAATACCCTTATTGGCACGTACGGCGCCTCCTACGACGATATTTACGTCCCTTACCCGTTCTACGATAGTCGTGCGGACATTGTAGATGTTTTGGCAACCTATCCGGCCGCGATTGACGCCATGCGCTCAGAGCTCGGACTTGGAGGAGGTGCTGATTTCTTTTTCACCTTCCAAAATTATAAACCGGCTGAGTATAACGGTGTCCATCCAAATGCAGCCGGCTATGAACGTATCGCTCGGTTGTGGGCGTTGGCATTCATGCAACCGACAGCGCTGACGATCTCGGCGGTGACCGCAACACAGGCAACGGTGAATTGGTCGAGCATTACCGCTTTCGAACCGACTATCGCTGGATATCATGTGAAGTATGGAACCGCGAGCAATGCACTCACACAGACCGCGACGTTTGGTGATGTGACGACTGGAATAGTGACCGGCCTTACGCCGAACACGGTATATTATTTCGCGGTGGAGGCATACGACAACGACGCGAATTTCGCATCGGTTTCGGATCGGAGCAATGTGCTTTCTACCACGACACAGTCTGTTGCAAGTATGGCGTCGGCCACCACAGCCGATACAAATACAAACGGATATCTTGATTCCGTTGTTGTAACATTTTCTCAAGACCTTGATGGTTCTACTATTGCAGGATCGGACTTTGCGGTTTCTGGATACACAATATCGAGTGCGTCAGAAACGGCTGCCGGCGTAGTGACCATTGTTCTCTCGGAGGGGCCATCGGTTGATACCGGCGCAACGCCGCTCGTCACTATTGTTGGAAGCGTCAGTAATGCATCCGGCAATGTCACAACTTCTGGGGCGCTGACACCAACAGATTCTGCATTGCCAATCCTTACGTCTGCTGTTGCGCAGGATATCGACGCGAATGGCTATATCGACCGCGTCGTTGCGCTATTCTCGGAGGATCTCGACGGATCAACTGTTTCAGGATCTGATATTACTGTTGCAGGATACGTTGTCACTAGCGCATCAGAAACCTCGGCCGGTGCAGTGACGATTGTATTTACTGAAGGATCAAGCGTTGATACT
>JBBUEW010000070.1:0-7762 GCA_038078095.1 Patescibacteria group bacterium
CACGCGCCTGCGCACCGTATGTTCTTTCATGAGGAGAAGTTGCTCTGTGGTTGTTGGCGTGTGGCTCCATTGACCGTCGCGTTTGAGAATGGCGATGAACTCGGGAATGTTCGAGTGAAGAAGCTCGCCGCAGCAATATTTCGCTGCCTCCCAGATGTCGTACAAGGCAGCAGTGACATCTGGTCCAAACACGACCGGACGACCAGCACATTGTATTCCAGTGCTGTCTCGGAGCTGCTCTCTTTGGAAGGCACGAGGAACGGACTTCGGATGCATTCCAGTTACGAAACACACATGTTTTATGATCTCAGATCTCACCTTCTTGTTGCTCTTGGCTTCCATCCAAGACGTCAGATGAGTGTGCAAAATCTCGTGTTTTGTTGCCATAGTTATATATGGCAACCACGGTAACATTAATTATGGGAGATAGCGTTTTCTTGACTTTTTTCCATTTTTTCGCTATGATTCATCTCGAGTAGTAACTTCCCAATTGAGTCCTTAGGACTCCGGACACTTGAGCCTCCGAGATGAAGCGCTCAGAAATGCCTTGCCGCATTCCCTTAGAGATCCTTCTCGAGGTTTTTATCAAAGTTGAGTGTGGCGGTCAGAACGCCAAAGCTCAACTTTTTGCGTTTTGACCGTCCGGCTGAACAGCGGACACAGATAGATCAACGCAGCTTGTTTCGGGGTCTTCAATGACGTTTTCTAACCCTCATCTGGGGGTTCTGGTCGAGATGTTGGAGACGGAACGTGCCCCCTCGCCGGAGATTGTCGCATTCATATTGAGAAGGACCCCCGGGGCGGTCGTCGACGTTGACGACGTTCGGACGGTCCAGGCGGCAATCTTCTGGTGGCGTGGGTTCGCCGGTGGCGCATCGTTTGAAGCCTACCTCGAGGCGGTCCCGTCGGCTCCCGCAAGGCCGGTTGGGCCAAAGTACGAGTTGAGATTGCTGACGTTGGTGGATCCCCGAAGGGGAGACTCTGTCTCGGCGGCGTTGCTCGGCCAGCGGGGGAAGTTCGCCCTCGCCGATGGGCAGCTCAGGCCGTTTGATCGGCGTCACGGCATTCGGGAGGATCGTCCGTATTGGGTTTCTGCCGATGATGGTAGTGGAAATCTTTGGAGACCTCCGGAAGACTGTCGACAGGAGTGCACCGGTCTCCTGCACGCGGGAATTTTGCATGTGGGGATCGCGATCATGGTTCAGCACGGGAGAAGACCTCATTTTATGGATCTCCCGGGAAGCGTGTTGGTGCAGGATGCTCGAAGTTCGGCATACGTGGGGGTTTGGAACGAAGAGATCACCATCGGAGCTCATGACGACTCTGTGCCCTCGGGAAACTATGGATCGGTGAAATTTATTTTGGAAGGCACCTGATCACCACGAACGCGGTCCTCGTCGGCACAAGTCGGCGGGGATCTTCGTATTTTGCGGAGATTTTTGTTTTGGCGTAGGATTCGTCTATCACAATTTAATCGAGCCTGGGGATCCAGGATCTCATCTTGCCTGATATGCAATTGTCTCATTCCGAACAGGAGAAACAGCTTTTAGATACTTGGGACAAACACCGCATTTTTGAGCGGTCGGTGGAAGAGAGGCCGGAGGATAAACGATATACATTTTACGATGGCCCGCCGTTTGCCACGGGGTTGCCGCACTACGGCCATTTGTTGGTGTCGATTATTAAGGACGTCGTGCCACGGTTTTGGACGATGCGGGGCTACCGGGTTGAACGTCGCTGGGGTTGGGATTGCCACGGTGTACCGATCGAAAACATGATCGAGAAAGAACTCGATCTCAAGGGCGGAAAGAAAGGAATCGAAGAGATGGGCATCGGCAATTTTAATGCCGCCTGCCGGGCCGCTATTTTGCGTTTTGATAAAGAATGGGAAGTGATCATCAAACGGGTTGCTCGTTGGGTTGATTTCAAAAATTCGTACAAAACCATGGACAATTCGTTCATGGAAAGTGTGTGGTGGGCGTTTAAAACATTGCACGAAAAAGATCTGGTGTACGAAGGGAAGCGGGTTATTTTGTATTGTCCTCGCTGTGCGACCCCACTCAGCAACTTCGAAATTGCCATGGACAACTCGTATAAGGACGTCGAAGATAGCTCGCTGTACGTAAAGTTCAAACGCGTTGGTGTGGAGAAGGAATATTTCTTGGCCTGGACAACGACGCCGTGGACATTGCCGGGAAACGTCGGTCTTGCTGTTGATCGCGATGCTGAGTATGTGAAAGTTCAGGTTGGTGAGGAATTTGTGTGGGTTGCTGCGAAACGATTTGAGGAGATCGTGAAAGGAAAGGGAGAGATCGTCGAAACGGTGAAGGGGTCAGATCTCCTTGGTGCAGAATATGAGCCGCTCTTTTCGTACATGTCGACAGAGGGGAAAAAGGCGTTCTACATCTTGCCGGCAACATTCGTTTCGCTCGATGATGGAACGGGTATCGTCCACACGGCAGCGATTTATGGTGAAGATGACTATAAACTCGCGCAAGAATTCGACTTGCCGTGCGTCGCGACCCTTGATGATGAAGGAAAATTCCTTCCATCGGTGACTCCGTTGGCGGGCGTGTTCTACAAAAAGTCGGAACAATGGGTGATTGACGATTTGACGAGTCGAAACCTCGTCTGGCTGGCCGAAAAGATGATGCACTCATACCCGATGTGTTATCGCTGCTCCACACCGCTCTACTACAACGCCGTACCGGCCTGGTTCATCGACGTGCAATCATTGAAGCCGAAATTGCTCGAACAGAACGAGAAGATTGAATGGCACCCTGAACACTTGAAGAAGGGTCGTTTCGGAAAGGGTCTCGAGCCCGCACCAGACTGGAATATCTCGCGTTCCCGATATTGGGGCACGCCAATGCCGGTGTGGGTGGCTGAAGATGGTACGCGTCGAGTGCTCGGTTCATTTGCCGAACTGAAAGAATGGGCCGTCGATCCGAGCGCGATCGAAAGTCTGACCGATTTCCATCGCGAGTTCCTCGATCCGATCGAGGTGTGGGTCGACGATGCGAAAACGAAGAGAGGGAAACGCATTCCGGAAGTCTTCGATTGTTGGGTGGAAGCAGGATCAATGCCGTACGCTGCCATCCACGCACCGTTCGAGAATAAAGAACTTTTCGAGCAGGCTTTTCCGGCGCAGTTCATCACCGAGTACATCGCGCAGACTCGTGCGTGGTTTTACGTGATGCACGTGATGTCGGTAGCATTGTTCGATCGAAACGCCTACGAAAACGTCCTCACAACCGGCACGGTGCTTGCGGCCGATGGAACGAAGATGAGTAAGTCCAAGAAAAATTATCCTGATCCATCCCTCGTCATCGAAAAGTATGGTGCCGATGCCGTGCGTTACTACCTGATGTCGAACCCGATTGTGAACGGGGAGAACTTGAACTTCAGCGAAGCGGGCGTGGATGAAGTCGCGAAAAAGTTCATCAATATTCTCAAAAACGTCGTCGCCTTCTACGGACTCTACAAAGAACACGATGACAGTCGCATGCCGTCGAATGTGCATGTGCTCGATCAGTGGGTAACGGCACGTTTGACAGAGACACTACAGACGGAAACCGAGGCGATGGAACGATACGATCTCGCAGATGCCTCGCGCGCTTTGCAGTCCTTCGTTACCGACCTCTCGACGTGGTACGTCCGTCGTTCACGCGATCGGGTGAAAGAAGCGGGAGACGATCGTGCCGAAGCGCTCGCAACCCTTCGATCAACCCTCGTCACTTTCTCTAAAATGCTCGCACCATTCATGCCGTTTTTGGCCGAAATGGTCTATCGCGACGTAGCTGGTGCACCAGAATCCGATTCCGTTCACCTTCAGATGTGGCCGACGCGCGAGTCCCTCCCCCTTACCAAGGGGGAGCTGGAGGGGGTCTTAGCTCAGATGGGCGAAGCACGTGCCATCGTTTCTCGTGTGATGGAAGTGCGCGACAACACCGGTCGCGCGGTGAAACAGGCACTTGGAAAAATGACGATCACCACTCCTTCCGGCGCGATCGATCCAGGAATTCTCACCGTTATCCTCGACGAGGTAAACGTGAAAACCGCATCGGTCGTAAAGGGCACCGAACTCTCTGTCGACGTTGATACGAATCTCACCCCCGAACTCATTCGCGAAGGCATGGCGCGTGAGGTAACTCGCCGCGTAAACGGCATGCGCAAAGATGCCGGGCTCACAATCACCGATCGCATCGCGCTTACTATCGATTCAGCATCGGAAGAAGTAAAAACGATGTTTGCCGAACATCAGAAAACGATCAGCACAGACACCCTTTCTTCATCAGTCACCTTTGGCTCAGCCGCCGAGGGTGCCACGTCGCAATCTTTCCGGGTCGCTGAGCAGGATGTGACGGTAGGATTCAAAAGGTGCAGTATTTGAAGTATTAAGCAAACACTATGGATATAAAGGAAGGCGCAGGCGCACGAAGTGATCAAGAACCCGTTAAAGAGGGATGGCATGACGAAACAGCAGAACGATGGGATGGTCTACTGGCCTTTACTCGTCGGATAGGTCGCGAACAATCGCCGGAAGCTCGCGATACCGCCCGAGCAAGTGGGGCAAGAATAACGCTCTACGACAGTCTTACTGAACTCCATTATTCTCCTGGTGATCAAGAAACTCACATGTTTTGGATGCGTACACCCGAAGATAACGCCGAACCAACCATGAGAGAAGTGGAAGTTCAATACAAAGGTGGGAAGCTCAGTCAAATTCATGGGTATCTCACTTTTGGTCGAGGTCAGGGGACGGATGTGTATCTTAAAGGGAAAGCACTTGCTGATTTCCTCGCCGAACAAAAATAAGATACGAGAGACCCTTCCGGGTTGCAGAACAAGATGTAATGGTGGGTTTTGTAGAGGGATAAATACGTTGATCAAACAGTCATGTACTGCTAGTATAAAAACACTCAGGTGAGGTTCGTTAAGAACTTATACTCCGGGTGGCAAATGAAGCACCCCATCGCTCCGGCGTTGGGGTGCTTCATTTTGTGACGAGTTATGGGTGCCTATGGGCCCGTGGAGGTAATGGTAACCTCACCCGAGTTGCCATCTGGAGTTACGAGTTCGATTCTCGTCGGGTCCACCAATGGCACCCACCAACCGCAACCGGCCAGCAATGGTCGGTTGTGTGTTTTAGATCATCTCCTCTCGTTTGATTTTCGCCACTAGCGCCTCGTCCTCGAGACGAACTTTGAAATCGTCGATGATTTTGGCGTCGAACGTTGTGTGATGGGGTCGGACGATTTTATCGAGTTTCATCCCTTTGGTTTCCAAGTCGCTTACGAGGTGTTCGATGGTGCCTGAGGTTGGGTAGATTTCAATGTGATCAAAGCCGCTTGTCTGACTTCCGTCTGGTTTTTGATCGGAAAGCTCAAGGAAGATAATGGGTCCGAGGAGCGTCTCAATCGGAATTGGAAATTTGACGATGGCAATGCGCCGTCCGGCGATTATTGATTGATAAACGAAAGCGCTTTCGACCTCCAACATGGCTCGAAGTCGTTCAAACTCCGTCGTATCTCCACACTTATAACAAATGTGATCGGCACTAGCCGCGGGAGAGTACTTTTCCGCCCACGTATTGAAAGCGGCGAGATAGGGTTGCGATGGTGCAAAGAAATCTTGAAAGACATTTGCCATACTCGGTTATTCTACTCCTCGTTTTAAACGCATGAGCCGCACCCCTTCTGGAAGGGCGCGGCTCGCGTATGGCCGAGATGGTGACTAGGTTCGAGTCACCACCAAGGTGACGGTCGTCCCGTCGATGGTGACCTGTTGGGTCGCCGGAGTCGCCGAACGCGTGTCGATGGACGCGAGAACGACACTGCCGTTGACGACGAGAGCACTTTGTCCGTGCTCGTGTCGAATGGCGTCGGCCGCAATGATGTCGGAGGACAGCGCGGTCTCCACACCTACAGTGATGAGGCCGCTAGCTTTGGCGAGCCGGAAGCGTCGGGAGAGATAACTCGCCGAGATACCGAGTTCGCGAGCGAGTACGGCTTGGCCGATATCGTCGACGTAGTACCGTCGAGCAGCGTCGACGATTTGCTGATCGCTGACATGAGAAGTCTTACGGGGTCTAGGCATTTTTCTATCCGGGAAAGAGGTGAAAATGCAGAGAAGGAAGCCTTAAAAGATCTCACAAAAACGGGTTCATGTCAATGGATGCGGTACAATGTGCGCATGGCTCTTGATCCACTCACCAGTTTGTTGATTTGTCCCCGGAACGACGTTGAATCTCGCGAGATTGTGAAGCTCGCGGAAGGATTTGGCGTGCCAACGGTGGTTTCGGAGCAGGCGCACGGGGCAAAACTCGATCTTGAACCAAACTTGATTGATCGTATTCGTACAGCAAATCCCATTGCGCACGACATCGTCGTTGTCGAAATGCCGAGTATGGCGAGTGAGGATCGGTTACGCGAGCTGGGATTCGACGTTCACGTGGTTGATCATCACCGGTACGAATCGCTCGATCGCATGAAGTCGGAGAGCTCACTCGAGCAGTTCCGAGCCCTCTTTGCATTCGACGACATCGCCTTAACCATGGCGGGGTTTGACCCAGTTCTCGTGAAGGGGGTCGGGCTCATCGATCGAGGGTTTGTGTGGGAATTGGCAAAAGAAGGCGTTCCAGAAGCTGATCGAAAGCGCATGATTGCGTACTATCGCGAAGAGACCGCCAAACTTGGGACGAAACGAAAGGAAGAAGAGGCGGAAGCCAAGAAGGTATGGAAGAAACGACGGATGGACGGTGATGTGATTATTGTAGAGTCGAATAAAAAGGACTTGAGTATTCGCGATGCCATTTCGTTCCTTGTTGCCGAGGAGTTTCCGGCGCCCCCGGTGACCGTCGTCTATCAGCCGAATCGCGTGATCTACGTGCAAGAAACCGATACCGCGTTGGCGCTGCATCAAACGTTTGGAGGGTTCACATTTGGTCAAAATCGATGCTGGGGAAGGGCCATAAAAGACGGTGCATTGCCGTCGCTCGAAGAGGTGTTGGCTGCACATCGGTTGGCCATCGTGACCCGGTAATATGGATTTCATGCGCACAACGTCGCCCGGCCATCGTCGGTCGATTGATGAGATTCTTGATGGGGCTTTTACGATTGAACACCGAGCATCCGCACAGAAGTTTTTTGACGGCGCAGCGCAATCGATTTCGCGACTTGCCCGACTACGAACAACACCGCAGACCCCACCAAAACATACCGAGGGGCCTTGGGTGAGTGATCATGTTCTTCGGATGTTGACCGTTATCGATGCCATAGCGAACGGATTCTCGGTGCAGGAGTCAGAAGAGGCAGGATCGGACCCGATTATTACTCTCGCGTTGCACGACGCGGAGAATGCGGCGCGGGAATCGCCGGCACTTTTTCGGGCATATGCGCTCATACACGACATTGCGAAACCTGATCGATTACTTTTGGTTGCGAATCCTGGATCGGCGGGGGAGAAAGAAGGATTTGTACGGTCAGGAAGACGAGCGAATGAATACAGCACCGAGAGCGAGGTGATTCGGTTCGATAAAATGCGTCGAGCTGGGTTGGCGGAGGGGATTGAAGCGACGTTTGACGATGCGGATCGTGCGGTGATTGCGCCGGAATATGCCGCAGATCGTGAGGCGATTGTTCGATTCTGCGGATTAGAGGGGGCATACGTGAAGTTTGTGATGGAGTTGTGTTGGAGTCACGGGGACATTGCATCCTTCTTCGTTTTGCCGGGAAACGAATCGGCGTTTCTGGCATTTCCG
>JBBUEW010000070.1:7772-10222 GCA_038078095.1 Patescibacteria group bacterium
CGTTTAGCGATACCTTGATGCACTTTTGACCATCGCGCTTGTGGATCACGGAATAGGTCGTATGGGTCCTATGGGACTTATTGCGCACGACGTGTTCCACCGTTTTGTTCACGCCGAACATGCGGCGATGCCCGAACGACATGCAGCACGTGAAGCTCGCCAGGCCCACGCGCGAAAAGCGAGAGTGAAATTGATTTTGGCGGAAAACGGATTAGATCCGGCAGAGATTTTTCTTCTTTTAGGCACGTCACTCGGTCCAGAACGCGGCGTGATTATGCACGCTATTTACGACGTCATTCGCGGAGAGGGAAGTGTGAATACTTTTGGTGTTCATGCCTCGGTAGTGCAAGAGCGGGCAGCGAAAGCGGCAGTCGCCCTCGCTCGGGAAGGGCTTTCGGTGTAGGATGGAAATTGAAATATGCTCGCTTTTCTTGAGGGAATTATCGCTGGTCACGAGTCGGATGGTGTTTTGTTATCCATCGGCGGCATCGGGTATCGCGTGTTTTGTACCCGAGAAGTTGCCGAAGTCGGTCAGTCCGCGAAGTTTTGGATCACGGAAATTATTCGCGAAGATCGTCACGACCTCTACGGATTTTTGCGGCGCGAGGAACAAGCACTTTTTGAGCAGCTAATGAGCGTGTCGGGCGTTGGACCGAAGTTGGCTCAGAAAATTTTGACGTCTGGCAGCAGCGAAGACCTGGTTCGTCACATTCATGCTGGTGAGGTGGATTTTCTCACGTCGATCGGGGGAGTAGGGAAGAAGACGGCTCAGAAAATCATCTTAGACCTTAAGGGAGTTTTGGTCTCAGCGGATCCAAAGGAGAATGGGATGACCGAGCATTCTGATGTGTCCGATGCGCTCGAAAGCCTTGGGTACTCGAAAGCTGATGTTTTAGCGATAAGTAAAGACATCGTTGGTGAAACCACCGAGGCGCGAGTGAAATCGGCGCTCAAGCTCCTTTCCCGCCACGTATGAGCATCGATGAACGATCGTGGAATGATGCGGTGCGGAAACATTCGGTGGCGAGTGGATCGTTTTTGCAGTCCTATGCCTGGGGTGAATTTCAGAAAAGTCAGGGAAGGGAAATACAACGAATTATTGCGGACGATGATGGGAAGACGATGGTTGCGCAAGCGGTAAAACTCGATGCACCGCTCGGCATTATCTACTGGCTGGTTCCCAAGGGGCCTTTTGGCGACGCGTCACCAGCATTTATGCGTTCGACGTTGGTGAAAGAGCTCGCGCAAGGTGTCGACTATATTCGAACCGAGGGTGTCACTCGGCTTCCTCGAACGATCGAAGCAAAAGAGATGCATCCGCGAACCACACGTTTGCTCGATCTTACAAAGGGTTATCAGGTAATTTTTGACGAATTCAACATGCGCGCCAGGTATAACACGCGGCTTGGCAAGAAGAAGGGAGTCGAAACGAATTTTGTCGGACTCGATCGGTTTGACGAATTTGCGTCGTTAATGAGCCAAACCGCCGAGCGTGACGCATTCTCACTTCATGAAATGCCGTATTACCGTGCAATGCTGGAAACGTTGGCTGGGGCAGACGAATGTGATGCAAAACTAGCGATTGCCACACATGAAGGTGTTCCACTAGCCGCAACGCTGACCATCGATAGCTTTGGGACGCGAACCTATCTTCATGGCGCATCCGGAAATCAGATGCGTGAACTGAAAGCGACACATGTTCTGCAAGATTTTGTGATCAACGATGCGTGCGAGAAAGGTCTTGTTGCGTACGATTTTTGGGGGATTTCTCCACCAGGTGCGTCCGAAAAGCATCCGTGGCACGGCATCACGAAGTTCAAAGAAGGTTTTGGTGGGTACGTGTATGCCACCGACGGCACATTCGATATCCCCGTCCACGCCGGAAAATACGGATTATATCGTGTAGCGCGGTTCGTTCGATCGTTCTTCGGAAAAGGGTAGAAAAGTATGTACGAGGGGCCGATGTGGTCCCTCGTATTTATTTTCGCCAGGAACAACTGGTTTTTGTGCACAGGTTACAGGAAAAATTGAACACAATTTGTCCACACTGCGTGGTAAAATAGGGGTCATGAGGATCGGAATTGACGCGAGGATGTACGGACCGCGAATTGGGGGCGGTGGCCTCGGCCGCTATGTCTCGGAATTGATAACGGCATTGCAGGAAATCGACAAAGAAAACGAGTATGTTCTTTTCTTGCGCAAGGAGAATTTTCACGAGTGTGTCATCACCTCGGGAAACTTCACCAAACGCCTCGTCGATGTCCCGTGGTACTCCTTTGCCGAGCAACATCGTATGCTCCGAGAAGTGGCACTTGCCAACGTCAATCTGATGCATTATCCGCATTGGAACGTCCCCGTGTTTTCTCGCGTGCCATTCGTTGTCACCATTCACGACCTCATCTTGCTCGAAGATCCCATGTCCGCCCGGGCAACAACGCGCAATGCGTTCG
>JBBUEW010000071.1:0-10296 GCA_038078095.1 Patescibacteria group bacterium
GATCACCCGAAAGGTGATCGCGCAGGGTGAGGACGCGTGGTTCTTTCCGGCAAAACACTTTATGTCCGATGTTGCCGAGCGCGAACGTGCCCTGCGAGACATCGAGGCGGAGCTCGCGGATCGCTTGAAAGAATTCGAAGCCGAGGGAAAACTTTTAGAATATGAACGATTGATGCGTCGTACGCGATACGACATTGAGATGATCCGAAATCTTGGATATTGCAGCGGCATTGAGAACTACTCCCGTCATTTTGACGGTCGACGTGCCGGACAGCCGGCGCATACGCTGTTGTCGTACTTCCCGAAAGATTTTCTGACGATCATTGATGAGTCTCACGTCACGCTTCCGCAAATCGGCGGTATGTACGCTGGTGATCAGGCGCGCAAACAAACGTTAGTTGATTTTGGGTTCCGTCTGCCATCGGCGAAAGATAACCGACCACTGCGTTACGAAGAATTTGATCAGATCATCGGTCAGACGGTGTATGTGTCGGCGACTCCGGGGGTTGTGGAGAAAGAAACGTCGGAACGCATCGTTGAGCAGATTATTCGTCCAACGGGGCTTGTTGATCCGCAAACGATCGTGTTGCCGGTGACAGAAAAAGACGGTCACCCTGGCCAGGTCGCCGACATCATTGCGCGCATCCAGGAACGAGTTGCAAACGGAGAAAGGGCGCTCGTGACAACGCTCACCAAGAAGATGGCAGAAGATCTTACGAGTTACCTCAAGGACAAAGGAATGAAAGTTGCGTATCTGCACTCTGATGTCGAGACGCTCGACCGCATCACCATTCTGACGGAACTTCGGCGAGGATTGTACGACGTCGTGGTTGGTGTGAACTTGCTTCGTGAAGGCCTTGATCTTCCCGAAGTATCGCTCATCGGTATTCTCGATGCCGACAAAGAAGGATTCCTGCGATCAGAAACGTCGCTTATTCAAACCATCGGTCGTGCCGCGCGAAACATCAACGGTCTCGTGATGCTATACGCCGATCGCATGACTGGATCACTCGATCGTGCGCTGAAGGAAACTGATCGTCGTCGTGCAATTCAGGTGGCGCACAACTTGAAGCACGGCATCACCCCGCAGACTATTCATAAGACGATTAACGATATTCGGGCGGAGCTTGATCGAGATGGGGATCGAGACACATCAAAGATCCTCGCAATCGAAATCTCCGCAACAAGTGCCGAAATTGAAGAGGTTATTCTCGAGAAAGAAAAAGAAATGGATAAAGCAGCAGCAAACTTGCTCTTTGAAACAGCAGCGATCCTGCGTGACGAGATTGCGCTGCTCTCAAAAGAGCTCGCACAAAAATCGAAGCACGCGCCGAAGCGTTCGACGCGTGCTCGTGGGAACCGACAGAAACCCTAGCGAAGCGGTTTCTGGGGTTCCGGGCTGATGTGGAGTACGGTCGTCCACGTTCCGGGATAGACGGGCTGGCGAGTTGTCGGACGCTTCCGACGTTTCGCGGGCCACCACGGCGCGAAGCCGCTGGGGCAACGCACAGGCCGCGGTTTGTTCCTTCCGGACACGCCACCGTATCCACAACGGTAAGTCGTCACCTTCCACTGAGTGTGCAGGCATGAAGCCTCCGAACGGGGGGTCCGCTGCGAAACAACGGAGCATTGCTGCACAGTGAGTATGCCGGTCCTGTGAAATCGTCTCGTGTGCACAATCATCATCATGCTGTTCGGAAAAACGTGAATATCCTTCTATGCTCGACCACATTATCGTGAAAGGCGCGCGACAACATAACCTGAAAAACATCTCGGTTTCGTTGCCGCGTAACAAAATGATTTGCATCACCGGGCTTTCCGGCAGCGGCAAATCCAGTTTGGCGTTCGACACCATCTTCGCCGAGGGTCAACGCCGCTATATTGAGTCCTTGTCTGCCTACGCTCGGCAATTTTTGGGGCAGATGCAAAAGCCGGATGTCGACGAAATTGAAGGATTGTCGCCAGCCATTTCGATCGACCAAAAGGCGCACTCTCGGAATCCACGCTCGACCATTGCGACCATTACCGAAATCTACGATTATCTTCGCGTGCTCTATGCCCGTATCGGTATTCCGTTTTGTCCGAACTGTCATCAGAAGATTGAGAAGCTGACCGTCGACGAAATGGTCGATATCGTCATTCGTGACGTTGAAAGTATCGCCAAGCTCAAATCTGGTGACGAGGTGATGATTCTTGCCCCGGTGATTCGAGGAAGAAAAGGCGAGTACTATCAGTTGCTCTACGATCTTTATAATAGTGGGTTCGCCAAGGTTCGTGTTGATGGCAAGATTCATCGTTTGAGTGAAAAGATTTCTCTCTCACGGTACAAACAGCACACCATCGAGGTGGTGATCGACGTGCTTCCGGCGAGTAGTTTGTTGTCGCCGAGTAAAGATACAAAGCAGCGTTTGAGTGAGGCGCTGGAATCCTCGTTGAGCCAGGGATCGGATCTCGCGATTGCGATCATGCCAAACAAGGTCGAACGTGTGCTGTCGTCGAAGTTTAGTTGTGTGGATTGTGGGTTCTCGTTCCCAGAGATTGAACCGCGTCTCTTCTCTTTTAACAGTCCATACGGTGCGTGCCCTTCCTGTTCTGGTCTTGGAACGACCGATCTTTTTTCGAGTGAGCCATGTCAAACGTGTCACGGTGTTCGTTTACGACCTGAGGCACTCTCGGTATTTATCGGAAAGAAGTCGATCGTGGATGTGACTGCGTGTTCGGTCGACGAAGCCGTAAAGTTTTTTCTTGAGCTTGGTCTCACCGATCGTGAACGAACGATTGCGACGTCCGTCCTGAAAGAAATTGAATCGCGTTTAGCATTCATGCTCGACGTCGGTTTGCACTACCTCACATTAAATCGTACCGCGGGTACGCTTTCTGGAGGTGAAGCGCAACGCATTCGTCTCGCTTCGCAAATCGGATCGCATCTCGTCGGAGCTCTCTACGTTCTCGACGAACCAACGATCGGTTTGCACCAACGCGACAATGAACGTTTGATCGAAACGCTCGAGCATCTGCGCGATCTTGGCAATACAGTCCTGGTGGTTGAGCACGACGAAGATACGATTCGTCGCTCGGACTACATGATCGAGATCGGGCCTGGAGCAGGAAAGCATGGTGGTCATGTGGTGGCGGAAGGGAAGACGCCAGACGTTTTTCAAAACAAGAAATCGAGAACTGCGGCGTACCTGCGCGGTGATTTGATGATTGAAGTACCGAAGAAGCGTCGATCAAAAGATGCGGGAGCGATTAAAGTTCGTGGCGCAAAAGAGAATAATCTCAAGAACATTGATGTTGATTTCCCGTTACGTCGTTTCATTTGTGTGACCGGTGTTTCGGGGTCGGGAAAGTCCACACTCGCCTACGACATCATGTATAAAGCGGTGGCCAAGAAGCTGTACGGTGGCAAAGATAATCCAGGGGAACACAAAACAATCATGGGCGTGGAGTATATCGACAAAGCGATTTTGATCGACCAGTCAGCCATCGGTCGAACATCCCGATCGAATCCTGCAACATATACGAATGCCTGGGCCCCGATTCGTGAGTTGTTTACGGCAACAGAGGAAGCGCGTTTCCGCGGATACAAGCCAGGTCGCTTCAGCTTTAACGTTCCCGGAGGTCGTTGCGAGAATTGTGAGGGACATGGTGTCATCGAAATCGAAATGCATTTCTTGCCGACGGTGTATGTGACGTGCGAGGTGTGTAAAGGGAAGCGATTCAATCGCGAAACCCTCGAGGTGGTATTTAAAGACAAGAACATCAGTCAGGTGCTCGACATGACGATCGAAGAAGCGCTGGCGTTCTTTAAAGACATTCCGGATATTGCCGACAAGCTGAAGGCACTGTGCGAAGTCGGACTGGCGTACATCACGCTCGGACAATCGGCGACGACACTCTCTGGTGGCGAAGCGCAGCGTGTGAAGTTGGCATCAGAGTTGGCAAAGCGACAGACTGGAAAAACGCTGTATCTCCTCGATGAGCCAACGACTGGTTTGCACTTTGATGACGTGAAGCAGTTGCTCGAGGTGTTACATCGCCTCGTCGAGAAAGGGAATACCATGGTCGTTATCGAACACAACCTCGACGTCATCAAAACCGCTGATTGGTTGATCGACATGGGTCCCGAGGGTGGAACCGAGGGTGGAATTGTTGTTGGTACCGGTACCCCCGAAGATATCGCCCGCAATTCCAAGAGTCACACAGGAAAGTATTTGCGAAAGTATTTGAAGTGACGACGTCATCGTCGTCATCCTGAGGCGCCTGCCGAAGGATCTTCTCTCTCGAGGTAAAACATTGCGTGTTACAATTGGTGCGTTATGAGTACAGAATCGTCGCTCATGTGGCGCGGTGCACGGCCGTTAGTCGGAACAATGATTGGGGTGGGTATTTTGAGCTTGCCGTTTGCAGTATCGCAAGTTGGTTTTGTGTTGGGCATCGGTCTTTTGCTCGCGATTGGCGTTGTGAACGTGTTTATTTTGTGTTTGTACGCCGATCTTGTCCTTGTTCGCGCAGGGAAGGCGCGCTTCATTCACGTCATTGGTCGTGAACTCGGTCACTTCGGAACATTTGTTGCATCCACGGCATACATTGGCGCGACGTACGGCGCACTTATTGCGTACCTCCTCTTTGGCGGGCAGTTTCTTCGAGCAATTTTCTATCAGTGGTTGCCCATGAGTCCGTGGACGGCGAGCATCTGGTTTTTTGTCATCGCGTCGGTCTTTACCCTTGGCGGTTCGCTGTTCGTCGCGCGAGCGCAACGTATTCTGGTGCCGATGTTCATGACTCTCCTCGTCGTCCTCACTATTATCGCTATTCCTCACATCGATATTCAGAACTACCTCACGTTCACGCCGCAGAATATTGCAGTTCCGCTGGGCGTGATGCTTTTTGCCTTTCAAGGCATGTCCGCACTTCCAGAAATGCGCGATATCCTTTCTCGCAGACCCGAGTGGCTCTCCAAGAGCACGGTGTTTGCCGTAAGTATCGTCGCAGTTTTATACGTCATTTTTATTACGGGCGTGCTCGGAGTAACTGGTGCGAAGACGACGGAGAACGCAATTGTGGGGCTCGGCAGTTCGCTTGGACAATCTGTCGTGCTCCTCGCAAGTGGTGTCGCCTTTCTAACGACACTGACGGCATATTTAAATGTGACGACTGCATTGATGAACACGTATACCTACGATCTTCGTCTGCGCTTCATTCCGTCGTGGCTGTTAACGTCCATCATTCCATTGATCTTCATCCTTCTTGGCGTGCAAAGCATCGTTGCCGTTTTAGGATTCAGTGGCGGTGTCCTTGGTCCGCTCACGGCGATCATGATGCTCATTGCCTACGAACGGGCCCGGATGGGAGGCGATCTTCCAAAATACGCACTTCGTGTGCCGCAATGGGTGGTAGGATTGGCGTTTGTTATTTTTGCGAGTGTAATGATTGGGACGATCGTGGGCTAGAGGGGACGTGTTTTTTCCGTTACACTCCCTTCATGATCCCGGCCACGATTACCATCTTGCATAACGATCTTCCGGACGCTCCTGGCGTCTATTTTTACTACGACAACAATGATCGTTTGCTGTACGTCGGAAAGGCGACGAGTTTGAAAAAACGCGTGGGATCATATTTCAGCAAAGCGCACAACGCTCGCATCGCCGATCTTGTCGTCAACATCGCACGCATCGATTACGTGCAAACACCCACCGTGATCGAGGCGTTAGTCCTTGAAACAAACCAGATTCACTCATTGCAGCCGCCGTACAATATTTTGTCGCGCGACGATAAAAGTTTCCTCTACCTTTGTATTACCAACGAGGAGTATCCCAAGCCGGTGTTGCTCCGCGGCGCCGATCTGGAACGGCTCGGTATTAAACCGTTTTCGAAATCACTTTCCGTCGAGGCGAAGAGAAGATTCCTTGCCGTCTTTGGTCCGTACATTAGCGGCCGATCATTGCGCATGGCGCTCGACCTTGTTCGCAAATCCATTCCGTGGTCAACGTGCGAAGCGCCGCAGACCCCCTCCAGCTCCCCCTTGGTAAGGGGGAGAGACGCGTCAGGCTCAGGTGACGCTCCCCCTCCTTGCCAAGGAGGGGCTAGGGGAGGTCGCGCCTGTTTCGACGCACAGATCGGCAGATGTCCGGGAGTGTGTACCGGTGCAATCTCGACGAAGGAGTATCGAAAAATTATTCGACAGCTCATTCAGTTCTTTGAAGGGAAAAAATCCGTCATCGTTCGTCAGATGACGCGTGACATGCGTTTAGCTGTTCTTACCATGAACTTTGAAGCAGCAGCGATTCTGCGAAACAAGATTTTTGCGCTCGAGCATATTCACGATGTGGCCCTCATCATGCGTGAGGACGACTGGGATGTTGGTGCGAATATGGTTGAGAGTCGATACCACGAACCGAAAGATGGTCACATCAATGTTCTTGGTCGCATCGAGGCGTACGACATTGCCAACATCAGCGGCACCTCGAACGTCGCATCGATGGTGGTTTTTGAAAACGGTCAGCCGAAGAAAGAGGAGTACCGAAAGTTCCGTATTAAGTCTTTCGAAGGTGCAAACGATGTAGGGGCGATGGAAGAGGTGATTCGTCGACGACTGAATCGAATCCGCACCTCAGCAACCAGCTGGCCAACACCAGAACTGATGATTATCGATGGCGGTGAGGGGCAGGTGAATCGTGTTCGTGATGTGTTGAAACAGGAGGGATTTTCTATTCCGATCATCGGAATTGCGAAAGGATTTGATCGGAAGCAAGATCGATTGGTGTTCGACGAAGCAAACGCCGAGCTCCGACGCATCGCTGAATCGAGCAAGGAGATTCTGCAGCGTGCTCGCGACGAAGCACATCGTTTTGCAGGTGCGTATCATCGCGTCCTTCGTGCCAGAAATTCCGGCATTCCCAAAAAGAAAAAGTTTTCATTATAAAAGCCAACGCCCGCCGATCCTCGTGTAGGAAGCGGCGGGCATCGTGACGCATCGGCCGTGGCCGACGTGCGGTGGCGTGACGTGGGAACCGCCGACTACTCGAGGCAGTACTCGATGGCTTCCTCGTAGCCGCTGCTGTGGTGCTCGGTGTAGCGCTCGATCGCGCAGTCCACCGCGAAATAGCTGAGCTTGTGCAGTGCGCCGGACTCACGGAGGTACTTCACCATCGCTGTGGCGCGCGGATCGTTCATCTTGACCACCATCGCCTCCTTCGATTCCTCCCTGGGGGAAGGATCGGGATTCCCCGGGGTCTCTCCGATCTCGACCGGTGCGTTCTCCTGGACGGAGACCGTTGCCGTCGTCTCGACCGACGTGTGAGACGGGCGCGGCTTGGTCGCGGAGTTGTGCTGGAGGGTGACGATGGTTGCCGCGAACAGCACAGCGCCGGTGAGGACGAGTTGCAGGGGAAGCGGCGGAGGCCGAAACTCGGTAGCCATGGTTGGGACCTCGGGTCGGGGAGAGGGAGGAACGGACATCGTCTGCAGGGAAACAGACGAACACCGATAATAGCAGAAATAAAGGGATTTGGGAAGATCGTGGTGGTTTGAGCGCTTATCCACACGCTTTTTGTTGAGCAGAGGGTTCTGGTGGTGTAAAGTGGGGCAATGAGGCACAAAGTGGGGGTGCCGCTGGTTCTGTGTAACCAGGAATTGGGAAAACTTCCCCCGTCATGAGACATCGGATTGTTCTGAACCGATGTTTCGTGACGAGAAATGCAGGACTTTCCCGTTTTCGACCAGTTTCGATGAACGAGGAGGAAAGTTCGCGAGGCGTACTCCAACGTACGGCGAGCGAATTTCCGACGAGTGAGTCGAAAATGGGCAAAACAGGGAAGTCCTGTCTAAAACACTACTGCCATGTTCCTTGGTCAATACAACCACACCATCGACGACAAAGGACGGCTCGCCGTTCCAATGAAGTTTCGTGAGGCGCTCGCGCATGGGGCGGTGGTAACGCGAGGTCTGGACTCTTCATTGTTCCTGCTTCCCTTGGAGGAGTGGGGCAAACTTGCGGGATCACTCGCGACGTTGCCCTTGGGACAAGCCAACGCTCGTGCCTTCGCCCGGCTCATGCTTGCGGGTGCGATGGACGTGCAGCTTGATAAACAGGGACGGTGTGTCGTTCCGGAGTACCTGCGCAGCTATGCAGGACTCCGGAAAGACGTGGTGATTGTGGGTGTGAATACGCGACTGGAACTCTGGGATGCCGAACGTTGGGCGACGTATACGTCGCAAACGGAAAAGGACGCCGAGTCGATCGCGGAGCAATTGGGTGCGTTTACCGTATAGGTCCTATGAGTCTTATAGGACACATACCGGTACTCGCGAAAGAGGTTCTGGAGGGATTAGCACTGCGTCCTGGCGCACGTGTGCTTGATGGCACCGTCGGACTGGGCGGTCACGCCATCCTGATGCTCGATGCGACGTCGCCCAACGGTGAGCTCATCGCGTTTGATCGCGACGAACGAAACCTGACAACGGCGACGGCACAGTGCACAAAGTTCGATGGTCGGGTGACGTTCATTCACGACTCGTTCGGCAACATCGCGTCGCATGATGTGGGAATGTTCGATGCTGCGCTCCTCGACCTAGGATTTTCATCCGTCCACGTCGACGACGCAACACGAGGATTCTCCTTTATGCACGACGGTCCACTCGACATGCGGTACGACACACGCCAGGAATTAACGGCGGGAATGATCGTGAACACATGGACTCGGGATGATATGACGACGATCCTTCGCCGCTTCGGCGAAGATCCTCGGGCACCGATTATCGCGAAAGCGATTGTGGATGCACGACGTCACATGCAGATCGAAATCACGAAGCAGCTCGCAGATATCGTGTCGAGTGTGGTGCCACGAACAGGGAAAACCCATCCTGCAACCAAGACATTTCAGGCGTTGCGGATTGTGGTCAACGATGAGCTCGGTGAGGTCGAACGAGGACTTGGAGCCATCGTCGACCGACTGAAGCCAGGAGGAAGGGTCGCGGTGCTCACGTTCCATTCGTTAGAAGATCGGGCCGTGAAAGTCTTTTTTAAACAACGTGATGGGGTACGATCGCTCACCAAGAAGCCGATCGTCGCCAGTCGCGAGGAGGTGCAACAGAATCCACGGTCCCGAAGCGCAAAGCTCCGGATCGTCGAAAAATTGTAACGCGTAGAACGTACTCATTTTGTTCAGTTTCGGTGCACGGCCTCGCCCGTATGGCTATGGCCGAGGGAGTGG
The DNA here is from genome assembly GCA_038078095.1 of Patescibacteria group bacterium. GTDB lineage: Bacteria > Patescibacteriota > Patescibacteriia > UBA9934 > UBA9934 > CAIKHN01. Next base: position 9,216 of record JBBUEW010000071.1, read on the forward strand.
CAACGAGGAAGCGTACTACAACGTACGATGACGAGTTGTCGAGGCTCCGTAAGCCGAAAATGGACGAAATGAGAACGTTCTAAAAAAAATGTATGGAGGTGCAACAAGGGGGAAAAACATGGCTTCGCGCGTTCAAACATCCGCGAGTCATCAACGTGATCACCATCGGTAGCATGCTTGCTTTCGGTATTTTCTATGTTGGACAAGTGAACACCGCAGCAACCAAAGGGTATGCCATGCGCGATTTGGAACGTGCGCAAATACAATTGCAACAGGAGTGTGATCGTCTGGACATGGAGATTGCACGCTTGCGTTCGCTCGATAGTGTGCGCACACGCGAAGCATTTCTTGGACTGAAAAAAGTTGACCGTCCGACGTTTGTGAAAACGGGAACGGATGTGGTGGCGGTGAGATAAGTTGAAAGTGAGGACAGAGGGCAACGGACAAAGGTTATGACGCATTCCGATGCGACCGCCTCTGCCCTCTGCCCCTTGCCCTCACTTTTGTGTTACGATGCCGCCATTATGGCAGCAGAACATGCGGGCTCTCCTAATCGTCCCCGACCGGTGATTCTTTTGGTTTTAGATGGTTTTGGCATTGCGCCAGATGCCGAAGGAAATGCCATTACACGAGCCAGCACGCCGACGTTCGATATGCTGACGGAACGCTATCCGTCGATGACGTTGCGGGCATCGAGCGAAGAAGTGGGTTTGAATTGGGGAGAGATGGGAAACAGCGAAGTGGGACACCTCGCGATTGGTGCGGGCAGGGTCTACTACCAAACATTACCTCGACTCACCAAAGCGATTGAGACCGGTGTGTTCATGAAGAATGAAGCGCTCTTGAGGGCGATTGAAAAGGTGAAATCAACCGGAGGCGTGTTGCACCTGATGGGTATTTTATCGTCGGGAAAAGTGCACGGATTTGATGAGCATTGTTTTGCGTTATTGCGAATGGCGAAGAAACACGGCGTGAAACATGTTGCGGTTCATGCCTTTCTCGACGGTCGCGATGCGCTTTATAATTCAGGGCTCGATTTCGTGAAAAATGCACAAGCGCAGATGCGGGAGATCGGTGTAGG
>JBBUEW010000072.1:0-3611 GCA_038078095.1 Patescibacteria group bacterium
ACGAATGCCGACGAAATGCAGGCGATTGCCTCGCAGAGCCGGGCGAAAGATATGTCGGTAGGATCGGTAAAGGTTTTACAAGGAACCGACACGAGTTACGATTTTTATACGCTCGTTAAAAATACCAACAGCGATTGGTACGCCACATTCACCTACGTATTTTCTTCTGGTGGGACAACGTCACGCATCGAGGACGGATTTGTTATGCCGGGTGAAGAAAAGTACCTCATGTCATTTGGAAATACTGCCGAGAGTCGTCCAAGTTCGGTGACCGTTACGATCGGTGAACTTGTCTGGCATCACATCAATCGGCACGAGGCACCGGACGTGCAAGCGTGGTTGAACGAACATCGTAACTTTACCGTTGCTGATGCCACGTATTCCTCCGATATCGGACTCGCCAACGATAAGATTGGACGAACAACATTTACCCTGACGAATACCACGCCATACGCGTATTGGACGCCTCAGTTTACGGTTATCTTGGAACGGGCAGGCGCGATCGTTGGCGTGTCGAAAGCGACGGTTTCCGAGTTTTCGGCTGGCGATGTGCGAAGTGTGGAAGTGCGGTGGTATGGAGAATTGGCGGCGAGTGGCACCGTGACGGTTGTTCCCGACATTAATTACTTCGATGAAGACGTCTACATGCCGCCACAAGGCATGCCGGCAAACGATCCCCGGGATAATTCTTTTGACAACTAACAGGCAACGCGAGAGTCTCCATGTATGACGCTCGGGTTGTTTCGTATCTTTCGCAAAGGCGATATTCCGCTGATGATTGCGGCGGCGGTGTTGATCGCCTTTGGTTTTGCGGCGATTTTTTCGGTGGAACTTTCGCGGGGAGGCACATACGTCTTTTTGCAGAAGCAGGCGATTGCCTTGGTGATCGGGATCGCAGCGTACGCATTTGTATCGAGCGTGAATTACCACACACTTCGTCACTACGCTCGCGGATTGTATGCGATCGGTGTGGGTATGTTGGTGGCGGTATTGATCTTTGGAAGCACGTTGAACGGCGTGACGGGGTGGTTTGTGGTGGGGGGATTCGCATTTCAGCCGGTCGAGTTTGTGAAAGTGGCACTCATGATGATGTTAGGATTTTATTTTAGTGAACGAGCCAAGCGGCGATTCGGCTGGCGAGATTTAGGCGCGAGTGGAGTGTTGGTCGCGATTCCCGTTGGGCTTTTGATGTTGCAGCCAGATTTAGGTGGCGCAGCGCTTCTGGTGGGAACGTGGGCGGTGATGGTGTTGTTTGCTGGCATTCGACCATCACAAGTGGCGGTGCTTTTAGCGGGAGTGCTGATCGTCGCCGCGAGCGGATGGTTTCTCGTATTTCAGCAGTATCAGAAAGATCGCATCCTTACATTCCTTGATCCTTCACGGGATCCGCTCGCAACAGGGTACAACGTCACACAAGCAAAAATTGCGATTGGTTCCGGTGGGCTCTGGGGCAGAGGATTAGGTGATGGAAGCCAGAGTCAGTTACGTTTTTTGCCAGAAAGCCAGACTGACTTCGTGTTTGCGGTGATTGCGGAAGAGTTGGGATTCTTGGGCGTGTGCTTGCTGTTTACAGCTTTTATCGTATTGCTGTGGCGGATTATTACGATTAGTCGAATGGCGCGCGAAACATTCGGCGCCTACCTGTGCATTGGTACGTTTTCTGTCCTTTTTATCGAGGTCATTGTGCATACCGGCGCAAATGTTTCGCTCATGCCGGCCACCGGAGTCGCCTTGCCGCTTGTCAGCTACGGAGGAAGTTCGCTGCTGCTTTCACTCGTGTTTCTTGGATTAGTTCAGTCGGTTGCGGTACGCTTGCGGCCTGGAGACCGATTCATTGAATAGGACGTCCCCATTTCGCCCATTTTCGACTTACTCCTCTATGACGCCATCGGACAAAGCCGTTCTCGATCCTATCGCTCGTTGCCCATTTTGTGGGATTTCTTACGACGAAGAGCGTCTGCGTACCCTGAAAAAGGAACGTCAGCGCGATGTTATCCACGCCACGTGTACGGGGTGTCGCCGAGCGATGTTGTTTACCGTCAAACGAAATGAAGGGAATATTGCGTGTGTCGGGCTGTTTACGGATTGCGATGCTACCGACGCCCTCAAATTTATGACCGCCAAGCGATTAACGCTGGATGACGTTCTTTTGGCACATATCACCCTTTCTACAATGACGAAAGCGTCAAAACGGGGAAGTGTGGTTGACAAAACCGCTAGGATTGGATGAAATGTGCGGCATCTATGCAGAACCACGCCTCTCTTGGTGCCACCCTTCGTGAACTGGTAGGTCGCAAAACCGATGCGCTCCGCGCAGAAGGTAGCGCTCCTGCAGTTGTTTACGGTTTTGGAACCGAGCCCCTTAATGTGACGGTTGATCGCAACGCCTTTTTGAAAGTATTCGCTGCCTCAGGTTCGAGCACGGTGGTCGACCTCACGGTCGGCGACAAGTCGTACCAGGTGCTGATTGGTGAGGTGCAACGCAATCCATTGAACGATTTCGTGAGTCATATCGATTTCCGCGCCGTCGATCCAAACCGCAAGATTGAAGCAAAGATTCCGTTGGTGCTGGTGGGCAGTGCACCGGCTGTGAAGGAACTTGGTGGAACATTGTTGCAGAGCTTGGAAGAAGTGGAAGTGTTCTCCTTGCCAAATGCCCTTGTGCACGAAATTTCTGTCGACGTTTCCGGCTTGAAGACGTTCGACGATGTTATCCGTGTTTCCGATGTCGTTGCGCCAGAAGGTGTCGAAATTCGTACTGATATGGACGTTGCAGTCGCGTCCGTCCAGCCGCCTCGTTCAGAAGAAGAAATTGCCTCGTTGAATGAAGCGGTTGAAGTCGACGTTTCAAAGGTTGAGGTGACGACGGAGAAGAAGGAAGAAGAAGGTGATGCAGCGGCAGCACCGGAGGCAGACAAAAAAGAAAAGAAGTAAAACACAAAAATCGCCCGGCATTCGTGCTGGGCGATTTTTTGTTACAATAGAGACTCGTATGACGAAGCCGAAACCTCCGATGAAACCTTCCGAAAAATTTACTGTTTCCTCAGGGACACGAAAAGTTCGTCAGATCTGGAAAAAATACAGTACTCCAAAGAATCTCATCATCAGTGGTGCGGTGGTATTGGTTGTCGCGATCGTAAGCGTAACGCTTGCGCTACGATATCGCCCGGCTGATCCTCAGGTCGTCATTCCTGCGGTTCTTGCAAGTAGTGATCCTGCGATTCGTCATCCGCTGACTGGCGTCATCCTTCCGTCTTCTCTTACTCCTCCGCAAGTGTTCGGTGTCATGATTGAAAACTCTGCTGATGCCTGGCCGCTCTCCGGTGTGGATCAGGCATTCCTCGTTATCGAGGCACCGGTGGAAGGAAACATCCCGCGGTTCATCGCATTTTTTTCTGACGATCAAGTTGTCGAAAAAATCGGACCAGTACGCTCGGCACGTCCGTACTATCTTGATTGGAATGACGAGTTTGGAGGCATTTATGCGCACGTCGGCGGATCGCCCGAAGCGCTTGAATTGATTCGTGATCAAGGGACGTTCGATCTTGATCAATTTTTTCAGAGTGAATACTTTTATCGGGACGAGCAGACGCGATACGCCCCGCATAACG
>JBBUEW010000073.1:0-10521 GCA_038078095.1 Patescibacteria group bacterium
TCACGCGACCAAATTCCTCGCCACCACATCCACATCTCCCGCTCCCATCACAATCACCACATCCCCTTCTTGAATCACACTGCGCAAAACAGCCTCCGCCTCTGGAAGGTTTGCTGCATAATGACTTTCCTTTGGTGCTTTGGATGATGCTTTCACGGCGTCGAGAAGTAACGTACTGGACATCGCCGCATCTTCTTCGCTATCTCTGCCAAGCACACCGTAAATTTCTGACAGGATCAAAACATCAGCACCCTCGAAGGAAGTTACAAAATCATCAAACAACTCTCGCGTACGATTGTGGTGATGCGGTTCAAAAAGAAGAACAATTCTCTTGTTTGGAAAAAACTCTCGCGCACCAGCCAACGTTCCGCGGATCGCCGCTGGATGATGACCGTAGTCCGAAATAATTTGCGCGCCATTGAATGTTCCAACGCGTTCAAATCGTCGCCAAATCCCTGGGAATTTTTCGAGCGCTCGGCAAATAACGTCGAGCGAGATACCACATTCGAGTGAAACCGCTTTCGCAGCGAGCGCATTCATCATGTTGAACTCACCGGGAAGATGCAGCGTGACGGTTCCAAGTTTCTTTGCAGGATTCATCACACCGTCTGGTTCCAAGATGTCGAGCGACTGCGTGCCTTCTCCAAAATATCGCGCGACCGAAGGCGTTGGTTCAGCCAATGAAACAAAACATGACGGCATCATTTCGTATCCAAAAATCCCAATCTTCGCAGTTCCGTCGCAAAGGTAAATACAGCGATGCTGCATGTCCATCGTGATCCACACCGTTTTCTGCGTTTGACGACCAAGCTGCGCAAACGCCGCTTCGATGTCGGCAAGGTCGGCATAGCAATCCAAGTGATCCATCTCAACGTTCGTGATGACGGTAATCTCTGGATGCAGAGCCAACATCTTCCGCTTGTACTCGTCACCTTCAATAATCAACCAATCGCTCTTTCCTACTCGCACATTTCCCAACGGCCATCCTGGCACGATACTGCCCACAAACACCGTCGGATCAAAACCGGCTGCTTCAAAAATAGCTGCCGTCATGGCCGTCGTTGTCGACTTGCCATTCGTTCCCGTAATACAAATCGTCCGATAGTCCTTCGAAAGCTCACCAAGAAAATCAAAATGTCCCATCTGTGGAATGTTCCGCCGAGCCGCCTCGGCACGTTCCACGTTCTCCTCGGGAGCGGCCTCGGTGTAGACCACGAGGTCAGTTTCCTCTGGGATATTCTCAACAGCATGACCAATCGAAACCGGAATGCCGAACGCAACGCAGCCATCCGTAATCATCGATTGCTTTACATCGCTTCCCGAGACGGAAACACCTTTGGCCTGTAAAAACTTTACCACACCACTAATACCGATCCCTCCAATCCCAATGCAGTGAATGTGTTTGTACGATTGAAGATCCATACGTTCCTTATTCTTCGCTATCGTCGCTAAAAACTGGCTCGTCATCATCGGTTCGCGCATCAACCATTTTTTCTTTCCTATCAACAAGCTGACGCTTCACATCGTCCTTCGCTTCGTCAATCGATGCGTACAAATCATCTTTCACCACCCGTGTCCGAATCACGTCACCGGGAATGCTTACCGTCATTTCCGTAAAAAAAACATCGCCTTTTTGATGATGCTCACTCGTTTTTCCCATTTCAATGGAAACGTCGCACGGATCAAATTTCTTGGCAAACTTTTCTAAACCCATCACTTTCTCCGTGGCGTAATTACGAATCGCGTCTGTCATGTCCATGTTCATCGCGCGCATTTCAGTAATTCGCATAGTGCAAACGTCATTAAAGAATGAACTCTCTCTCCTTTATAGCGCGATGTGCGATTCGAGCAAAGGGCAGACAGTGGGCAATTTAAAATCCCACGTGCTGCACTTCTTCCTGCAGTTTCACTCCCACCTCCTCCTCGATACGGCTCTTGAGGGTATTGACGAGCTTCACAATGTCCTTCGCCGTGGCGTGACCTTTGTTAAGCAAAAAGTTTCCATGTTGCACCGACACTTCCGCATCACCGACCGCAGTCCCTTTCAATCCCAACTGCTCAATAATCCATCCCGCGGGAATACGATGACGGGTCAGGAACTCTGTAGGCACTTCGGTTCGAGCACGGAGTGCCTCGATCGTTGCATCATCCTTCCATTCAAAATTTTTAAACATGCATCCTGCCGACGACGACCCAAGTGGTTGTGATGCTTTTCGGCCTGCAAGATTCTTTTCAACTTGCGCGAGAGCCTCCTCTCGATTCCCAGACATGAGTTTCAACACCACATCGAGAACAACATCGTCATTCCCTTCTTCTTTCAAAAGACTATGACGATACGCAAACTGAAGCTCGTCATTCGACAACGTCAACACTTCGCCACGACGAAGAATACGTGCCGACTCGAGCGTGTCCCTGATCTCTCCACCAAAACACCCGGCATTTCCCCGAACTCCCCCACCAATCGTGCCCGGCAACGAAATCGCCCATTCAAATCCTCGCAACCCTGCTTCGGCCGAAGCACGCGCCGCTGCCGCGGCAATCACGCCGGCTTCCGCAAACACCCGTTCTCCCTCGATGCGCAATGCACGATTCGCTGCCTTGATGACGAGCCCCGAAAATCCTTCATCAGCTACCAATGTATTCGAACCACCGCCAAGGATGAAATAATCGACAGCAAAACTTTGTGCCATGTTCACGGCGTCGATCAGGTCTTGCGTGCTGCGTGCTTCCACAAAAAACGCAGCCGGCCCACCAATACGAATATTCAGGTGACGAGCCAATGGCTCATGTTCCTTACACTGCGCGCCAAATCGTTCGCGAAATTTATCAGCCAATGTCATACATCGCGGAATTGCCTGGAGCGTACCATAAATCCTCTTTCCTTCCCAGAATAAACCGAAAAGGCTATCCTCACGTGTATCGTGAACATAAAAAGCTCCTCGTCATTGCGAGGAGGGTAATCCCGACGAAGCAATCCACTCGAGTAGATTGCTTCGGCAACGATCAACTTTGCCTCGCAATGACGGAAATATGACATTCATCAAAAATGATCAGGACATTGCCAACGCGTTACAACACGAACTGCAGCGCGAGCGAACCGGACTCGAAATGATTCCGTCCGAAAACTTTGTGTCATCCGATGTCCTGGCCGCGCTCGGCAGCATTGGCACCAACAAGTATTCGGAAGGCTATCCCGGCAAACGCTATTACGGTGGCAACGAACATATCGACGTGATCGAAAACATCGCCCGCGATCGTGCAAAGGCACTCTTTGGTGTCACTCATGCCAATGTACAACCATACTCCGGGTCACCCGCCAACCAAGCCGTGTGCTTCGGCCTTCTCAACCCCGGTGAGAAACTCATGGGCCTTCACCTCTCCTATGGTGGCCACCTTACCCATGGGTGGGGCGTGAACTTTTCGGGTCGCTATTACACCGCCGTGCAATACACCACCAAACCCGATGGCTGGCTTGATTACGATGCACTTGCCGAGCAGGTAAAAACAGAACAACCAAAACTCATCTTCGTCGGCGCGACTGCTTACCCTCGTATCTTCGACTGGAGCGCCTTCCGCACGATCGCCGATAGCGTTGGCGCATATCTCGTCGCCGATATCTCCCACATCGCCGGACTCATCGTTGCCGGCGCACATCCTTCACCCGTAGGAATCGCCGATGTCATCACAACGACGACGCACAAAACACTTCGTGGTCCACGCGGTGCGATGATTCTGTGTAACGGCGAACCATCGGAACCAATGAAACAGCCACCAGAACTCTCCAAGAAGTATTTGCCGACGATAATCGATCGCGCAGTCTTTCCAGGACTCCAAGGCGGACCACACAATCATCAAACCGCTGCTATCGCCGTCGCCCTCAAAGAAGCCGCAACACCAGATTTCAAAGTTTACGGTCAACAGATCGTCAAAAACGCACAAGCACTTGCCGACGCGCTCAACGCCAAAGGATACTCGCTCGTCACCGGCGGCACCGACAATCACCTTCTCCTCATTGATCTCACCAACAAAGAACTCACGGGCAACACAGCCTCCGATGCCCTCGATCGCGCCGGCATCACCGTCAATAAAAATACCGTTCCCAACGACCCCCGCAAACCATGGGATCCATCGGGCATCCGCTTGGGTACCCCCGCCCTCACCACCCGTGGAATGAAAGAAGCAGACATGATCCGCATCGCCAGCTGGATCGACGATGTCCTCACCCACTGCGATTCCGCCGACAAACTTTCAGCAATCAAATCAGAAGTCGAGGAGTTCACCAACGGATTCCCGCTGTACGAAGGACTCCAGTATGGCAACGGATGATGTTATTCAAGGATATGCAACAACGAACGACCTCGCCGCACGACGGGGTTTGTATGAGTACACCCTGGAGGAACCTCTCACGACGTACCTCCTGGAATACCTCCGCGGTTTCGATGGCATGAAGTTCTGCGATGTGGGATGCGGATACGGAAGCGATGCGGTGGCCGTCCAAACGCGATTCCCGAATGCTGCAGTGTACGGAATTGATCAATCAAAAGGCATGATCGAGGCAGCATCAAAAACAGATCCACGAATTCATTTCTCGGTCAGCGATGCATCGTCACTGCCAATCGACACGCTCTTCGATCGCATCCTCGTCAAACACGTTCTTCATCTTGTCACTAATCCCAAACAAGCGATTGAACATATTATCAGTCACCTCGTTCCCGGAGGTCGTGCTGTGTTCGTTCTTCACTCCACGCAAAGTCAACCAAAATTCACGGAGTGGATTACATGGGCCTGTCGGGAGTTCAACGTCACGTATACTTCACGAACGGATGACTTCGCGGTAGAGAACCAACACGATCTCTTCAACGGCGAGCATCGTCAGATCGAAGTGACCTCAGTCACGCAACACATCGAACTCACAAGCGCAGAACCATACGTCTCGTATATGTCGACGCAGAAACGATGGAACCGACCTTTAAACGCGGATGAAATGCAACGTCTCCTCGATCGCGTTCGAACCGATATCAATACGATCATCGCCCAGCAAGGAAAATTTACAGAAGTTACCAACAACGGCATCGTCATCGTCAATCGTCTATGACCGAGATTCTCAACGGAAAAATCCTGGCGAAGACTATTCGCAGCAAGGCCAAGCAACGCGTGGAAATGATGGATAGTCCACCTGGATTGGCCGTGATTTTGGTTGGGGAGAATCCAGCGTCACAGCTCTATGTTGGACTGAAAGAAGATGCGGCGCGCGAGGTGGGAATTTACGTCGAACGTCATCCGTATCCCGAAAACACGCCCACGAAAACACTCGTCGAGGTGATTGAGGATTTGAACAAACGAAAAGAGATCAACGGCATCCTGCTCCAGCTTCCGTTGCCAGGCGATCAAGATACCGACGCGGTTATTCAAACGATCGATCCGTTGAAAGATGTCGACGGCTTTCATCCCGAAACACGTAAACTCCTCTTGGCAAATACTCCTCGTCTCGTTCCTCCGACGGCACTCGCCATCATGCGACTTCTGCAAGCAACGCGCTTATCGTTCAACGGAAAGACCGCTGTCATTTTGGGAAACTCAGAGGTGTTCGCAGAGCCCGTCATCGAGCTTTTGCGTGATGCGGGCGTGACGGCAACGTTCGTGACGCGAGAAACTCCGGGTCTCGCAACGATTACGCGTGCCGCGGATATTCTTGTCTCCGCACTCGGCGCACCGCATTTTGTCACACCAGACATGGTCAAACCCTCTGGCGTCATTATTGATGTAGGAACAACCAAGGTGGATGGAAAAACGCTCGGCGATGCTTCGCCAGACCTGATGGGCCACAGTGGATTTATGAGTCCCGTCCCTGGCGGCGTCGGACCGCTCACTGTGGCGTATTTGCTGCTAAACGTGATTAAAGCAATGGAAGTGCAGGAGAGGGAGAAGTAAGGAAGGGCGGAGGGCAATGGGCAAAGGTTATGACGCATCCGGATGTGACCACCTCTGCCCCCTGCCCTTTGCCCTCACTCTCAACTTTATCCCCCGCTCACCCCCACTCTCTCCACTTCCCCCACTATCCCCCGTCCGATACCATAGCCCTACTATGGCCGAAGTCGGACGCATTCCGCCCCACAATCTCGAAGCTGAGCGCTCATTGCTTGGTGCATTACTGCTCGATCAGGACGTGCTGTTAAAAATTGGTGACGCTGTTCGGGCTGAAGATTTTTATAAAGATTCGCATCGCATTATTTTCGATACGATGCTCGAGCTGGTTGATCGCCACGAACCGATCGATTTTCTCACCCTTGGTAACCGACTCGAGGAAAAGGGTGTTCTGAAACAAATTGGTGGACGCACGGCTCTCGTTGAACTCACGAACGCCACCACAACAGCATCGAACGTTGCGCACCACGCAGAAATCATCGCCAAGAAAGCGGCGCTCCGTCGTTTGCTCCAAGCCGCGAGTGATATTACCGATCTTGGATTCGATGAATCGCAAGATGTCGACGTTCTCCTGGACGAAGCAGAACGACGACTGTTTAACGTGTCACAAAATTTCATCAAACAATCATTCGTTCCGTTGCACAGCGTCCTCACGCAAGCGTTCGATCGTATCGACGAACTGCATCGCGAAAAAGGAAAACTGCGTGGTGTGCCAAGTGGATTCATGGGCATCGACAACCTTTTGGCCGGCTTGCAAAACTCCGACCTCGTCATTCTTGCCGCCCGTCCATCCGTCGGAAAAACATCGTTTGCCCTGGACATCATGCGCAACGTCGCGCTCAAGACGAATAAACCAGTCGGCTTCTTCAGCTTGGAAATGTCCAAGGAACAGCTCGTTGATCGTCTTATTTCTGCCGAAGCGAACGTCGACTTGTGGAAACTTCGTACCGGCCGGCTGTCCGAGCACGCTGATGATTTTCCTCGAATTGGCGACGCCCTCGGGAAGCTCGCTGAGGCGCCAATCTTCATCGACGACTCGCCGATCGCCACAATCATGAGTATTCGAACAAAGGCCCGACGTCTGCAAAGTGAACACGGACTTTCCATGATCGTCATCGACTACTTGCAGTTGATGGAAGCGCGAAAGAAAACAGACAATCGCGTACAAGAAGTGGCGGAAATTAGCCGTGGTCTGAAACAGATCGCACGTGAGCTCAACGTGCCAGTGCTCGCGCTTGCCCAGCTCTCACGTGCCGTGGAAATGACGAAGCCAGCTATTCCAAAACTTGCTCACCTTCGCGACTCGGGAAGCATCGAACAGGACGCCGACGTCGTGATGTTCCTGTATCGCAAAGCTGCCGATCGAAACTACACGCCGGAAGAATTAACACCGGAAGAAAAAACACGGGCCGAGGTGCACATTGCTAAACATCGTAACGGCCCGACCGGCATGGTGCCACTCTACTGGGACGCCACACATGCGTCGTTCAAAAACCTCGACACGCGAAGCAGCGGCATGCCGGCACACGCCACCGCTCCCGCACCAACATCGACCGCGCCAAACGGACCGAATGCGAGTAATGTCGGACTTCCTCCGGGCATGCCACCGAAGGGAGCTGGACTTCCGCCAAAGGCTTAAAATTGGTAGAATTTTTTGGCCGGTTAATCGGTTAAAACGGTTAATCGTTCCAAATCATATAACCGACTTAACCAAGGCAGTAATCTGCCGATTAACCGTCTTAACCGCCCCTCTCCCTATGTTCAACAAAATCAAACAGATCAAAGACCTTCGCGACCAAAGCAAACAGATGAAAGCCATGCTCGACGAAGTGATTATCGTTGGCCAAGGTGCAGGGGGAAAAGTCATGATCACCGTCAACGGCAGCCACGAAACGCTTGGTGTACAGATTGACGAAGATTTGGATCGCACCAAAATTGCGGACGCCGTGAAAGCTGCCCTCAATGATGTGAACGGAAAACTACAATCGGAGCTTATGAAGAAAATGAAAGAGATGGGTGGCCTGGATGCGTTTAAGAATCTCGGACTGTAGTCATGCGTCGGTTTCCTGCCCCAATTCATAACGCCGTTGCCGCACTCGGCCGGCTTCCAGGCGTGGGGCCGAAAACCGCACTTCGTTACGCGTTCTCGCTCCTTCGTCTTTCCAAACCCGAGCTCGTGAATATCGGACGCGCCATTTCCGAGCTTGGGAATATTTCTTCTTGTCGCATCTGTTTTACGTACGCCGAGCGCGAAGCGTGCGATATCTGCACCGATGAAACACGTGACACCAGCAAGCTCTGCATCGTTGCCGAAGCCCGAGACATTGCCACCATTGAAGCGACCGGTGTGTATCGCGGCCGATATTTTGTTCTTGGAGGAACGTTGAACCCGATCGATGGACGGACGCCAGAAATGCTCAACGTGCGTCAACTCATGGAACGTCTCAAAATCGATGCTGCGATCGCCGAATGTATCCTCGCTTTCTCCCCCGACGTCCACGGTGAAACCACGATTCTCTACCTGAGTCGTCAACTCAAATCTTTCAATAAAAAACTCACCCGTCTCGCCCGCGGCCTCCCCATGGGCGCCGACATCGAATACGCAGATGAGGTAACGCTCGCAAGCGCCATGCAGGGAAGGTCGGCAGCATAGACCCCCTCCAGCTCCCCCTTGGTAAGGGGGAGGGACTCATGGCTGCACCTGAGTCCTGACGAGAATCGTACGGTGACGAATCAGTTTCAGGTGACGATCCCCCTCCTTACCAAGGAGGGGCTAGGGGAGGTCAAATGCAAAACGGAGCTCAACACCGCCGTTTCGCGGGTGAACTCCGTTCGTGATGCTATCTCCTACCGCGTTGGTAGAAGATAGGGTGAAGGGAGGGGGAAGAAGGTGGCGCGGACCAGTCGGTCCGGGTTGGCGATTGGGGGGACGCGCTGGAACGGCCCGACCTATCCGCAACACACCTAGGCGCTGGCTCGCCTCAGCTCCTCGAAGGAACTGTCTTTCCACATACCAGGTGTGCGCCTGTGCGTCCACACTCGCGGTCCGCTCCCGCTGCCTCCTCTCCCTCTGAAACCTTATCGACCCTGTTCGGCCGATTCCTCATTCCATTCGATCTTGTGACCGCGTGGTTCTCTTGCGAGAAGCTAGTGCAAAGGCGGTGCACCGGCAATAAAGGTGGTGAGGCTGAGCCTCGTGAGGGAGAGGATACCACGTCCCTATGTTCTGTCAAAAACAAACCCCCTGAGCACAAGGCTCAAGGGGTTTGTTTTGCGTTTACGCGATGGTTTCGATGCTGATCTTGGTGTACGGCTGACGGTGACCGACGTTGCGGCGGTACCGCGTCTTTGGCTTGTACTTGATGACCGAGATCTTTTCGCCACGTCCGTGTTCGACGATCTTGGCAGTGACGACGGAACCGGCAACAATTGGCGTACCGACCTTGACCGAATTGCCGTCGGCGTCTGCCACAAGCATCGGTTCGAAGGTGAGTGTTTCGCCTTCAGCGAGCTCGATTTTTTCAACGGAGAGCACCTGGCCTTCAGTGACCAAGTACTGCTTTCCACCCGTGGTGATGACTGCGTACATAAGCGTTTGTGCTGGGCAGGCGACAAGGGAATCCTTGTGCTTTTTGTGCCTGTTCCAAGCCAAAATGTGCCAATAGACTACCAAGAACGGCCAGGCTAGTCAAGGGTGATCGTTGCCAAATTTCCCGGAACGGCAAACATCTTCTTTGTCCCCTCAGACGGCAAAATCATGATGAAATCAACGGAAAGCGGAGCACTGTCGATAACTTCCTCCTCTCCAGTGATCAAGGACGTTTGCACACCTGAATCCACACGAACAACCTTACTTCCTTTAATCCACACCACATCAACCGGGAATTCTATCCCTTTTGTGGAAAAAGATCGGACAGCCTCTTTCGAATACATCATCAGCATCCCGTCATTTTTTACACCCTCCAACTCTATCCCTTGAAACCCGCGAAGATGCTCATACCAGGTATCTGCGGCGGTGAGAGTCAGCGCCTGCCCATTGATCTTCACATCTGCCGTTTCATGATCGGTCAGCGGCGGAATCACTAAACCGAGCAGGAGGACGGTAACGACGATTCCGACTCCGATGTGCATTTTTTTATTCATACGCGTTTCGCGACGATGCTAATACCGATCGCTGATACAAGGGCAAGGATAGCTAAGGCGAGAACTTTCTGCCAGCTGACGAACACAAGCGTTGATAGACCAAACAAAAGGGTGATACCCACATAAAATGCCACCACTTGACGTGCGCTCATACCGGCATCGAGCAACAGAAGGTGGAAATGACGACGGTCAGCGGTCGTAAACGGATTATGTCCGGCGCGATATCGTCGCCACGCCACAAGCGCAACATCAATTGCAGGAATTCCGAGGACCAAAAGTGCCGTTGCCATTTTGCTCCCCGCAATCACTGAGAGTACTCCTACGGTAAATCCCAACGTCGTACTCCCTACTTCACCCATGAACACCTGTGCCGGATGCCAGTTCCACAACAAAAATCCGAGTACCGCTCCTGCGAACATCAACGCAAGAAGTGCGACATCAGATTGAAAATAT
>JBBUEW010000074.1:0-4503 GCA_038078095.1 Patescibacteria group bacterium
CTCATGGAGCTTGGATCGATACGTGTGGAAGCGTTCGAAAGCGTCGGTGACGGCCTTCCTCACTTCCTCATCGTTCGAGCGTCCGTGGGGGATGGCGTGGGAGCGCCGCGAGCGTCCCAACAGTGAGAAGATCATGACCATCACCGCACAGAAAGCGGCGGTGAGGAGACTGATGACAATAGCGAATGTGTTGAAATCGAGGAGTGTGAGCAAGTAACCCTCCGTAGGTGGCGGAGAAAATATAGCAGTTTTTTGAAAAAAGTCAATAGAAACAGTAAACAAAACCCCGACGCACGGTCGAGGTTTTGTACAATGATGATCGATTAGTCGAAGCGCTTGCGTTCGAATTCCTTGAGCCATTTCTTGCGAATACGAATGTTCTGCGGAGTGACTTCGACGTATTCGTCGCGGTCGATGTATTCGAGCGCACGCTCTAAGTTCATGTCAATGGCTGGCGTGATGATGACAATGTGGTCAGCACTCGATGCGCGCATGTTCGTCAATTTCTTTTCGCGCACTGGGTTCACCGTCATTGTTTCCTTCATACTCGCACCAACCACCATGCCTTCGTAGACTTCCACGCCAGGTGCCACGAAGAGTGGACCACGCTCCTGCACCATGGCCAAGGCATATGGCGTGGTTTTGCCGTCGAAGCCGGAGATGATCGACCCGTTGCTTCGGCGATTGATTTCGCCCTTGTTTGGACCGTAGTGCGAGAAGATGTGAGAAAGTGTTCCCTCGCCTTTGGTGTCGGTCATGAATTCTGTGCGGTAGCCGAGCAAACCGCGGGTTGGCATGGTGTACTCCAAGCGCGTCGAACCGTTCTCGCTCATCAAGTTCACCATTTCTCCCTTCCGCTTTCCAAGCTTTTCAATCACGGTGCCGGCGTATTCATCGGGAACGTCGACAATGATCGATTCCATCGGTTCCATTTGTGCGCCATCGATGGTTTGCATGATGACTTCGGGCTGCGATACCTGCAGTTCGAATCCTTCGCGGCGCATCTGCTCGATAAGGACCGAAAGGTGCATTTCGCCACGACCCGACACTTTGAATTCATCACCGTTGTCTGGGAACTCCACGCGAAGTCCGACGTTCGTTTCAAGTTCGCGTTCCAAGCGGTCGCGAATTTGGCGTGAGGTGACGAGCGATCCTTCACGACCGGCGAAGGGGGAGGTGTTCACCATGAAGTTCATGGTCAGCGTTGGTGCGTCGATGGACAGTGTTGGTAATCCTTCAGCGTCTGGGCTTTCCGCGATAGTTTCACCCACGTAAATATTTGGGATACCGGCCACCTGCACGATGTCGCCCGCTTCGGCTTGTTCAACCTCGACTTTCTGTAGTCCTTTGTGGGTGAAGAGCTTGGTGATCTTGTAGTTCTCGCGCTTGCCGTCTTGCTTGATGACGGTGACGGTCATGCCATTTTTGATAACACCTTCTACCACGCGACCAACGCCGATACGTCCAACGTAGTTGTCGTATTTCAGGTTGGCCGTTTGCATACGCATCGGCACGCTTGTGTTGCTATCAGCCGGAGGAACAGTTTTCAAAATAAGATCGAAGAGCGGGCGCAGATCTTTGCTTTCATCGGTGAGTTCCATCTTGGCCACACCGTCACGACCGACGGCGTAAATGTGCTTGAACTCCAACTGGGCATCGGTGGCACCAAGTTCGACGAACAGATCGAAGATCATGTTGAGCACGTGATCGGGGCGCGCCGTTGGCTTGTCGATTTTGTTGATGACGACGATTGGTTTCAAACCAAGGGCCAACGATTTCCGCAGTACAAATTTCGTTTGTGGCATCGGGCCTTCGTACGCATCGACGAGCAAAAGCACAGAGTCGACCATGCGGAGCACGCGCTCAACCTCGCTTCCGAAGTCGGCGTGGCCTGGGGTGTCGACGATGTTGATTTTGATGCCGTCCACCATGATCGCCGTGTTCTTGGCGTAGATGGTGATACCGCGCTCACGTTCCAGCTCGTTACTGTCCATGACGCATTCCTCGATCACGTCGCGATCGGTAAACGTGCCAGACTGTTTGAGCATGGCGTCCACCAATGTGGTTTTACCGTGGTCAACGTGGGCGATGATTGCAATATTGCGGAACTCCATACCAAGAATTGAAAAGGGGCTAACGCCCCAAAATTTGTGCAAAGTATGCAGAATTTTGGCTGATACGTCAAGGAGAAGAGGGGAAGTTCTGCGGGGTGTTACTATAGCCAACAATAACGATATGATGATTTCTCTGGGAAAGCCATCGCTATTCCGTCTTGCGGCTCTGTCGCTTTTACTGATCCTCGGATTCCGGATTCTGTCGTATCATGGTCCGATGACGACGTTCATTCGTGGAAATGTCGGCGATGTCATCGCTGTTGTATTCATCGGTCTGTTGTTGGGATTTTGGACTCGGGCGTGGTGGCAAGGAGGTGTTGTGGCGTTTGTTATCGCATTGGTGATGGAGAGCGCACAACTCTTTTTACAAACGCAAAACACCGCTCGAGATGTGCTACTCGGTGCGGTGTTTGATTGGTGGGACATTGGGGCGTACATCGTTGGCGCTTTGCTTGTACTCATCTTCGAGTACGCACTTCGTCGTCATCCGTTTTTCCAACCTCGTCGCACCACGTAATCGATCGCGTCTGTTGCCCAGAATGCGCTGTAGCGTACGAGTCGCCAGGTGTGACGCCACTTGAGGACGGTGCGTGCAAGGCTACGGTGTTTGTCTTTGCTGTCGCAGAACTGTTCCAAGAACGTTTCGTGTTCGGCAGCGATGATGTCGTACATGGCGCGGAACGTTCGGTTGTTGCGCATGACGTCCCAGATCCAGCGGTAGCCGAGCTGTCGACGGTAGTAGCCCATGATGCCGCCGTGCGTATCCATGCGTGCACGGAGCTGATCGAGGGCGTCCACTTTTCCTCGGAGGAACTGAGGGATGAGAATGGCGGCTTCTTTTCCAGAGATGACTGATCCTTTAATACCGTCGGCAGCAAAAGCGCCACAGAATCCTGCGGCGTCTCCGATGAGGAGAACGTTTTGGTGCGTGATGGTTTTTCGAATCCCACCAAGGGGGATGTGACTACCGAACACGTATCCCGGCTTTGCGATGTCACCTTCGATTTTGATGTCACCACGTTCTACAAGTTTTTTGACGAACGACTCCATGAGCTGTTTGGCATCGCCGCGATCGCGCATGAGCTTGGCGAGCCCGATACGAAAGGCCTTTCGTCCATCAACAATCGTCGGTGAAAGCCATCCGCCGTAGCCGAGCGAGAATTCACCGAACCAATAATGGTAGATTGTCTCATCGGGACGAGGACCGCGGAGAACGTCACCAAAGAATACTTGTTCGTATCCAAACAGGAAGCGCTTGTTTTTGGAGAGCGTCGGAATCGATAAGGCAACTTTTGAGTGCCCACCATCGGCGCCGACAAGGAACGCGATATCGATCGTTTCCTCTTCACTTCCCTGCGTTCGAATCACTGCTTTGGAGGGACGATGTGCGTTGTCGACCTTCAGGAAAACCGTTTTGGGTTTGAACGTGACGTTTGACGGTAACCGATCAGCGAGTGCTTTCACGAGTGCTTTGGTATCGGTTTGATAAATCCACGGCGTTGCGACTTCCGATACAAACATGTCGTCAAAGTTTGGTGCGACAACCGCAATGGCCGAGATCGGATTTGTGATGAATTGATCGATTGGGAAGAACGATGAAAATTCAGCACGCGTTCGCGACGTGATGAGTCCGGTCGATTCAACCGTTGATCCTGCTTCTGGTTTTGCGTCGATGATGAGAACCTTAAGGGATTTTGGAAGGTGATGCGCGAGCGTTAATCCGGAAAAACTCGCACCAACAATGAGCACGTCGTACATAAGGGAAGAGTTGAATGGTACGTGTATTTTTCACTAATCACCATCCTGAGGCGAACGCCGAAGGACCTCGGGATCACTACTAGAAGGCCTTCAGTAGTCATTAGGGGGTCCTTCGGCGTTCGCCTCAGGATGGGCTCACTTATTTTTACTCCGCTCGAAGTTTCTTGCGCACGATGAATTGCATCGCAACCGTGACGAGGACAAGGAGTACACCAACAATGATGAGGGACACCCACGGATTTCCGTCGGCGTAGCCGGTGGTGGCGTAGCGCAGCAAGTTGATGTTGTGGTGAAGGGGATTGAAAGCACTGATGAA
The DNA here is from genome assembly GCA_038078095.1 of Patescibacteria group bacterium. Taxonomy (GTDB): domain Bacteria; phylum Patescibacteriota; class Patescibacteriia; order UBA9934; family UBA9934; genus CAIKHN01. The sequence continues at coordinate 4,189 of JBBUEW010000074.1, forward strand.
TCCCCAGGGCGCGGGAAGAGAGTCGATGGGGTAGAAGACGCCGGCCAAGAACATCATTGGTTGCAGAACGAACGTCGTCATGAACATGAGCGCTTCAAAATTTTTGGCCCACATGCCGAAGGCAACACCGAGCATGCCGAATTCAATACCGGTCATCACAACCGCTAAAAGAAGGAGCAGGGGATTCGCGATCGTAATCATCGGAATAAACCAGACGGTAAGCAAGAGTGCGACCGCGAGCGTGATGACGGCGCGCGTGAGCGCGGCGAGGGCGTAGGCAAGTCCGACGCGCGCAGCAGAGATCGGGGCAATCTG
>JBBUEW010000075.1:0-1183 GCA_038078095.1 Patescibacteria group bacterium
AGTCATTGGGCATTTGGCAGGGAAGTTGCGAAAAAATCGCATTCGAGTCCTGCCAGGCGATGACGTCAAAGTTGAGATCAGTCCCTATGATCTCACAAAAGCGCGAATAACATTCAGGTTTTAACCTGATGGCATCTCGAGCTTGATCACAATCATCCCGGTTTTTTGGATGATTTTGTCTTACTCCTTCCGTCTTTCTTCATTCACGTCCTCCTTATGAAGGTTCGCGCTTCCGTCAAAAAGATGTGCCGCGATTGCCAGGTGATTCGCCGGGCTGGTCGCGTGCGCGTCATTTGCAAGACTCCCAAGCATAAGCAACGTCAAGGCTAATCTATGGCACGTATTGCTGGTGTTACTCTCCCCCCGCAGAAGCGCATTATCATCGCTCTGCAATATATCTACGGCGTCGGAGCTTTCCGCGCTGCTGATATTCTTTCGCGAGCGAAGATCGACGAAAGTATCCGCGTCAAAGATCTGTCGCCAGATCAGGAAAACGCGGTGCGTACGATCGTAGAAAAGGAATTGCGTGTGGAAGGTGAACTTCGTCGTGACGTTCTCTCCAACGTGAAGCGTCTCAAAGACATCAACGCGTACCGCGGTGTTCGTCACATGAGGGGACTTCCGGTTCGCGGACAGCGCACCAAATCGAATTCCCGCACCGTGCGTGGAAACGTCCGAAAGACTGCCGGCAGTGGACGCCGTGTCCTTGCCAAGACCTAAGCTATGACTGAAGAATTATTGACTACTGTCGCCGTGCCTGCCGCTGATGCTGCAGCACCAGCCACTGAAGACGGAAAGGCACCGCGTGCCGCTGCGAAGAGTGCTGCCAAAAAGCGCATTATCAAGCAGATCCCACAAGGTCGCGCCTACGTCCATGCCAGTTTCAACAACACGATTGTCTCGCTTACGGATGCCAATGGAAACGTTGTTGCCTGGTCGAGCGCAGGAAACTGCGGATTTAAGGGCCCGAAGAAGGCCACACCGTACGCCGCGAGTGTGATTGTGAAGAAGATTTTCGAAAAAGTTGAGCAATTCGGATTGAAGGATTTACACGTTTTCGTCACCGGGATCGGCAACGGTCGTGATGCTGCGGTACGTGCCCTCAACACGGTTGGTTTCAATGTGCTTTCCATTCAAGACACGACGCCGGTGCCACACAATGGCTGCCGTCCACGCCGTGCTC
>JBBUEW010000076.1:0-4850 GCA_038078095.1 Patescibacteria group bacterium
CAAGGCCAGCTCGGCTGGCTGATTAACCAATTTAACCGCCTTAACCGATCGTTACTCCTTACATCATCTTCCGACGAATGAACGCTGGGATCCCAAAATCATCGTCATCATTTTTCGCAGGAGTTTGTTGGGTTGGAACAGGAGTGACTGGACGCTGTGCTGATTGATCGTTCACCGATTGCACACGGAATCGTGATTCAGGAGCAGGAAGCTCCTGCTCGAGGCCTGAATCCATCGAACGTTCTACACGCGAAGCTGGTTCTGCTGATCGAACCGGCATCGCTGATGGAACTTTACGCGTTTCAAATGGTGCTTCGTATGTTCCACCCATCCGTGTTGTTCCCCGGAAGTCGTCACGACGTGCCGCGGGGGTCGGCGACCACGTTGAACGAGGAGCAACTTCCACGTCTCCTGCCATGTTCGGCGCCCGGCGCATTTCACGGCTATCAAATCCGGTGGCGACCACCGTAATACGCACCTCATCACCCATAGTCTCGTCAATATTCGCACCAAAAATTACACGCGCGTCGTCGTCCGCCGATCCGGTGATCACCTTTGCCGCTTCCGCAACCTCGTACATCGCGAGATCAGGACCGCCAGTGACGGTAAAGAGGATACCCTTCGCCCCATCGATTGAAATTTCCAACAGCGGACTGGCGATCGCCTGTTTAGCAGCTTCCACCGCTCGGTTCTCTCCCGATGCTTTTCCGATACCCATCAATGCCGAGCCGGCGTTGGCCATGATCGCTTTGACGTCGGCAAAGTCGACGTTGATCAAGCCTGGGAGCGTAATGATCTCAGCAATACCCTGCACGCCCTGACGAAGAATATCGTCGACGATTTTAAACGCGTCGAGGAGTGACGTCTTCTTATCAATAATTTGTAAAACGCGATCGTTCGGAATGGTGATGATAGTATCCACGTGCTGGGCGAGTTCGTGATACGCATCTTCGGCAATACGTTTGCGCTGCGCACCTTCGAACGAAAATGGTTTCGTGACAACCGCAACCGTCAACGCGCCAGACTCGCGAGCAATCTTCGCGACTTCCGGCGAAACACCACTACCGGTTCCTCCCCCGAGACCACACGTTAAGAACACCATGTCCGCACCGCCAATAGCGCTGCGAATATCGTTCGCATTCTCTTCGGCAGCGCGACGACCAATTTCGGGATTCATGCCGGCACCCAAACCACGCGTCACGGTTTTTCCAATCGGAACTTTGAGCGGCGCAGGATTCGCATGGAGCGCCTGAGCATCGGTATTGATCGCAATGAAATCGATACCTCGAAGCTTCATCGCAATCATGCGTGCTAGTGCGGATCCACCGCCACCACCAACACCAATGACTTTAATTTTGGCGGTCGTTTCGATTTCGGGCTTGATTTCCGCCATAGCCGAGCAAGTTTGTGATTCAGCGAGGACGGTCGTTGAACACCAAAATGGTTCAAAGTGTCACAAAACCGAACACGAGACGTCCTCAACGTATAGTATACAGCGTTTAGTGGTCAATGCGAGGTGGGGATGGATCGTCCTTTCCATTTTGCCCAGTTTCGGCTTGCGGGTCCCTGGCACCATCGTCAACGTACGGTGCAGTACGTTTCCTCGTTGCCACCCCGCGCACCGAAACTGGTCGAAAATGATAAAGGACGACTACGGCACCAGAGACTTCATCCATTTCCTTAACTGATCAGCAACCTTATCAACGCTCTTAAACTTTAAGAGGGACCCTAATGAAAACTTCCCTTTCCCCACGCCACGGATAGCATTTCCCCATACTGCCAAGCCAATTGCTGTGGCATATGCCGGATCGTGGGCTTCGTCGATAACACTCGAAACGCTCGTCGGCACCCCAAGCGAGCAGGGCAAGCGGAGGATACGTTTTGCGACATCGATGACTCCGTCGAGCTTAATCGATCCGCCGGTGAGCACCGCACCAACCGGCAGCATGCCCGAACGATCGATCTTTCGCAGTTCATTGTCGGCCGCTTCAAAAATCTCCTCTAAACGCGCCTCGATAATTTCGGCAATAAATCGTGTCTTTACCGTTTCATCACCCTCGATACCAAAATCGGCCAGCGCAAACTGAGCCTTCCGATCAACGTGATCAGGAATGGCGTGGCCGTACTGCATTTTAATGCGCTCAGCAACCTCGATGGACGTCCGAAGCCCGATCGCGATGTCGTTCGTAATATGGTCGCCACCAAAAGGCAGCACTGCAGTATGCAAAAGATCCCCTTCTTCAAAAACCGCCAATGTCGTTGACGATGCACCGACGTTTAACACACAAACACCAAGCTCCTTTTGACGCTGCGTCAGGACGGCCTCGGCGGTCGCGAGTGGTGTATAGACGAGATCGTCAATATCGAGACCCGTACGATACACGCTCTTCGTAAGATTCTTGATATGCGATGCCAGAGCCTCAATGATGACCGCATCAACCTCCAATCGAATACCATTCATGCCAACAGGATCTTTTACCCCGCGCTGCCCATCCACGGTAAAGCTCTTCGGAATAACGTGAAGAATATCGTAGTTTGTTGGAGTCGCCACCGATCGTGCCGCCTCCATCGCACGCTCGACATCTTCCTCCTTCACCTCGGCATCAGTCCTGGAAACACCAATAACTCCTCGGCTCTCCTGAACAAGGATGCTCTGCCCCGCAATTCCTACCCAGGCACTGTTGATGGCCACACCGGTCATGCGCTCCGCTTTCTCCAGTGCTTTCGAAATAGAGGAAACCGCATCTTCCAAACTGGAAATCGCCCCCCGATGAACGCCAAACGAAGGCGATGACACTGCCCCAATAACGTGAAGACGGGGCTTTCCGTCTTCACCTGGCATGAGCTGGGCAACCGCAACCCGGATGGTTGAGGAGCCGATATCAAGACCTGTAAGAATATCGTCAGCCATATTGCAGAATCTCGCCGAATTATACCATGGTAGTCCTTTCCCATTTGGCCTCTTTTCGACTCACTCGTCGGAAATTCGCTCGTCGTACGTCGTAGTACGCCTTGCGAACTTTCCTCCTCGTTCATCGAAAATAGTCTCAAATGGAGAAAGTCCTACAAAATAAGAAGTTGCCAAAGCTTAGAGAGAGTTGGCGCCATGTGGGGCCAAAATATAAGAAAACCAATCATTGCGGCAGCAATTGCCGTCAAAAGAACAGCGGCGGCCATCATGTCCTTAATCTCCTTCACCATGGGACTGACCCGAGGTTCGACTGCGTCCGCCAGGCGCTCAAAAATACTGTTCACAATCTCCAGTACCAACACCATCACTACCATGAACGTCAACGCAACCCGTTCCCAAATCTGTAACGACGGCATAGCGATCATCAAGCCAAACACCACGGCCGCCACCAGCATCTGCAATCGAAAACTCTGCTCCTCTTCCGCAATACGCACAATGCCATCAATCGCATGCCAAATACTTTTCCACAGCCGGCGGAGAGACATCATAGGACGTTCGCAACAAGAGAATCTTGTAAGGGAAACATGACGGCAGCATCGGCGGGTTTTTCGGGATCGTATCCCAGAATGTGCAACATGCCGTGCACAATGAGATCGACGAGCTCGAGTTCGATGTCCTCTGCTTCGGATTGTCGGATGGCTTGATCGAACGAGACAACAACATCGCCGAGGTACCGTGTTTGTTCCGCAAAGTCCGAGGCAAAGGATAGCACATCCGTCACCGCATCCTTTTGCCGATACAGACGGTTGAGCCGACGAATTTCGTTATCATCCACAAATGATACTCCGATCGTTCCTTCAACGTCAGAAAAACGAACCGCAAAGGCGCGGCTCATTTTTTCATAGTGTTCCCCACCCAATCGGGAAGCCTCGGGAACGATGTCGTCAACAACCTCGAGCGTGATCATGGGATAAGAATGTAAAAACTATTCACCATCATGGCGAACGTTTGGAGGTAAGAAATTTCCGGAGAATCGTTCAAAGCGTATGTCATGACATACACGGTTTCGCCAAGATCGAGGTAGTCGATAAGGTCGTCTTTGCTCCGCAGGTTGTAGTAGCCGCCCATTGTGTACGACGATTTTAGGCTCGTGATATCAGCCCCTTCGACATTCTTCAAAATCCAGTCTTCGGCCGTTAAATCCTTTTCTTTGGCGCTCCAGGTGATGGTGACGGTGGCGAGATTTGGTGTTTTGAACGTCACGATCTTTTTGGCAGCATCGATCGATGCCTTCCAGCTGGTGGGATAATAGACTGTAAAGGGCAACGTTGCATCAGCGAAAACTTTGACGGCCCCGGTATCCAAAAGCGTCGATGGCGCAAGACCATTCGGGTCGTAACGATGAAATACTTCGTTCCCATCCAAAAACGTATCTTTGTCGGAGTCTGGATTACGCGCATCCGTTCCGTACATGCGCTCTTCAATATCGGTCAGCCCGTCGCTATCAGTGTCTTTCGAAGGTTCCGGCTCGGTAGGCTTCTCGACTACTTTTGGTTCATCCTTTGGCTCATCATCTTTCGGAAGAGTCGTTTGGACCGGTGGCGTGGTCACAACTTCCTGTGTTTGACCTTTCCCTAAAAAGACGTAGGCAATGCCGCCGCCTGCACACAACAAAAGAAACCCTACAAGGATCCAGACAATAAGCGGAACTTTTCGCTTTGGCGGCAACGGAGTGAGCAGTGGTTTGATAACGACTGCTGGTGGAGGAACCGGGAGTGGTGCAACTGGTGCCGGCTTAGGCTCAACACGAAGCTTAGCTTCTGCACCGTAAAAATCCTTCGGCATGACATGAACAATCACGCCCAAATCGGCTGGCGTGGGCGCCGGGAGTGGTGCTGGCGGTTGTTCCTTTGGTTTCCCCCCAAACAACGCCATAGAT
>JBBUEW010000077.1:0-4977 GCA_038078095.1 Patescibacteria group bacterium
GCTTCATGGAACGCTGCAATCCGATCGGGACGTAATCCATTGTCGTTATTCAATCGCGCGTCTGGATTTCCACGACGCAATAATGCGTTGATACGACTGAACCGTGCACCACGATTCACACGATCCTCCCAGAAAATATCATTCGCCAAAATACTACCAATCTCTCGACGCGTCGTTTCATCCGCAAGCGCTTCACGTCGACGATCTGGCGTGGCAGCTGGAGCAGCATCCACCACAGGAGCCGGCTCCGGAGCTGGCGCCGCAAGTTCGGCGCGAACTTCCTCAAGAACCACCTGCAACTGTTTCGGCAAACCACGAACCCTCCCCGCATTTTCGAGGTTCTGTGCAAACAAGAAACGAAGCGCATTGCGCGCAGCCAAACGCTGGCGCACCACTTCTCGCCACGCATCAAGTGCCGGGCCGACTTGATCAGGTTTGTCTGCAAGTCGGTGGACGGTTCCAGGATTTGGACTCTTCCAGAACATCCCAATTCCCTTCTGACGCTGTTCTTTCTCGGTCGCTTTCCAGCCATCAAGAGCAAGCAACGCTTCGCGACGACGCCATTCTTCAGCAGCCAATTCACGATACTCTGTAACTCGTCGCTGTAAATCACGTGTCGACATTTCTACCGTGATCTCTTCACCCGCCAGCATCTTTTCTTCGATTCCCCGTGATTCAGCAACGACCCCTTGATATTCACCAAACATTCGACGGAACTCTCCGACATTCGCAACGGTCTCGCCGAGACGTGCATCATCAAGTTCCCCTGCGCGACGAATCGTTCGGGCGCGAGTTCGAGGATCAATATCGTTCTGCCAAATTGGTGCCAAAACAATCGCATCAAATTCTCGCGCTGATCGTCCACGCAATTCCGAGAGCCACGGATGACGGAGTTTTTTGCGCTCTTCAATCGATCGTCGTTGAGCTTCTCGCGCTTCCTGCGCAGCTTTTTGTTCTAATACCTGTCCGTGTGCTCGAGCGAGCGGCGCAACAATCTGCAGGAAAACATCACGATTTTGAACAAATTCTCCGAATTCCGGATCAGCATCGTTAATTTCTCCTGCTAAATATCGATGAAGGAACTGACTGCGTTGCGGGAATCTTTTCTCATCCTTCCAACATCCAAACGCTCGAACCGCATTCCGTCCTAATTCCCCTTCGGCTTCCTGAGCGCGCAGAACGTAAACATCCCTTTCCTCAATAAGCTCGTCAATGTCACGTTCGATTGCTCGTACCACTCCCCCAATAGGAGAAGTCGCCACGTCTCTTGGTGCTTGCCTCGCAAGTTCCTTCCATTCATCTTTGATATCAAAATAGTACTCTCGGATACCGGCAAGTTCATCCCGGCGTTTGTCGCCACGCATCGTCTGCGCAGCGATCAAGCGCGCACGAACAATACCGAGCTTGCCATCAAACGCTCGACGATTCTCTTCCCAATCTGTCGCCTCTGCACCACGAAGCCCGGTTCGACGATCTTTAACTCCTCGATATGCCTCATGTGCAGCAGCTCTTGCATCTACCGCCTTTCTCCACACGTCTGCCCATTCCACCCCATTCGGCAAATGCTCGGCAGCTTTCTGCTGCCAATCTTTATTATATTGTGCGAATGCCTCAACCAAACCTTCAATCTCCAAACGAAGCACGAATCGTTCAGCGGCGGTACCTGATGGCAGTGCAACGACGCGCTTGAATTCTTCAGCTGCTGCGCGCGCAGAATCGGTAAATTCTTGAGCCAACGCTTCAGAGCCCTGTGCCCGCTCCAATGCTTCTCGCTTAAAATCCTCAAATCGATTGAGGTTATCACCAATTCGTGCCGCGATATCAGCTACGTAAACCAAGTGATCCCACTGCTCCAACCAGGAAGCCGGTGTCTCTACAGCTGGTTCACCTTCTGGAGATAAAAAATCAAACTGACCAAACGCTTCTTTCATTTCCTTAAAACCGTGATCATACGATTCATGAATAGGAGCAAAGTCACCCACCGCCTCGGCTCTACTTTCTGCATATGCCATCCGGCGCTCGAAGTTATAGAGGCGGCGTTCAAGGCCATTAAGTTTAGCATCCCATACATCTGCTGTTTCCTGCAGCGCAATTTCAACTCTCTCATCGAGAGACCCGGTGTCTTCGAGTTCTTCTACATCTCCCTCTTCTCCAGCACCCCCTCCCGACCGACGAGCCTCTAATCGTGCCTGCTCTGCAACTGCACGTTCTGCACGACGTTTATCGCGAGGAGAATCTCCTCCAGCCTCTATTAGCTCCGCACGCTCATTCACGTTCGTAATTGCTGCGTTCAGTAAAATGCCCAGGTTCTCAAGAATTTTTGCCGGACCCGCGTCAAGGGAGTTGCCCTGTGCACGTTGCTCGCAATCTTCAATGCCAGCCTGTGCTATCTTCAGCCATTCAATATCCGCCTCGGTCACTTGAGTGGCATTTTGCAAACGATCGAGATCGGAAAAGAGCGCACTAAACGTATCGGAAATCCGTTCGTCTAACGGCCGACGATCTTCACGTTCTTGCGCCGGAGCACCACCACGCGCCGGATCTTTTTGCTTCTTCGCCATATCTCGTCAATTAGTCTACGCGCGCACTGGATTTCTCGGCCGCACGGAGTTGTTGCACCATGCCGGCGACGTCGGTCATGAAGGCGTTGTCGGTTTGGGATTGGATGGCAGCGTACTTTTCCAAAATCGTTCGCATTTTTTGGATCACGTCGGCCACTTCGTCTTTTACTGCGCGAGAAAGATACACATCAAGAACCGTCGCAAAACGAGACAGCTGATCGAGCCGCATTTCCGGAATTAACGCTGCCCAAGCCGCTTTTTGGTCGTCCGGCATTGCCGATGCCGCGAGCGCATCTGCCAAACTCACCGCAAGTTGACGAGCCTCTTCGGCAAGAGCCTGTTCGTTTGTTGGAACATTTTTCTGAGAAGTCATGAAACAAGTATACCGCATTTGACCGCATACCTCGTCGCCCGTATTGTCGATATACTGTCTTGGCATGAACCCGTAGCAAATTTCCGTCATTGCGAGGAGGCTGAGTTTATCGAAGCCGACGAAGCAATCTAGGCCTAGATTGCTTCGCTGCGCTCGCAATGACTGAAACGTGTTGAATAGAAACAATGAGACTTACAGGAACTCTATGGAAATTGCTCCCTTCATCGATCTGGAACGTCGTCTGGACTCGCATTACGGGCCGGACGATTTGGCATTGCTGCAAAAAGCATACGAATTTGCCAAAATTGCCCACGAAGGCCAACTGCGCGCCACCGGGGAACCGTATTTTACCCACTGCTTTGCCGTGGGACTGAAGCTCGCCGATCTCAAGTTGCCGAGCAGTGTGATTGCCGCCGGCCTCTTGCACGACGTTCCGGAAGATACCGAACGAACGGTTGAGGATATCCATGCCGAATTCGGCGAAGACATTGCATCCATGGTGAGTGCCATCACCAAACTTGGTCACGTGAAATATCGTGGTGAAGAACGGTACATCGAAAACCTCCGCAAAATGTTCGTCGCCATGGCCGAAGACGTTCGGGTGGTGTTCATCAAGTTTGCGGACCGCATGCACAACATGGAAACGCTCTATGCGCTTCCGGAACATAAACGTCTGCGCATTGCCAAAGAAGTGCTAGAAATCTACGCCCCGATCGCGAATCGCCTCGGTATGGGTGAATACCGTGGTTTGTTCGAGGATTACGCCTTCCGCTACCTGGAGCCAAAGGAATATAGTTGGACGAAGCATTTGCTGGAAGAGCGTGTGAAGAAGTTTGGACCGTCGCTCGATAGCGCAATGAAGAAAGTGAGTGATGAACTCTTGAATCACAGCATTGGCTACGTCGACATTCACGGTCGTGTGAAGCATTGCTACAGCTTGTATCGCAAACTCAACAAGTATAAGAGCGACATGAGTAAGGTATACGACATCGTCGCCATGCGTGTTGTTGTTGCCGATATCACCGATTGCTACGCCGTACTCGGCATTTTGCACGGCTTGTACACGCCGCTTCCGGGTCGCATTAAAGACTACATCGCCCAACCAAAACCCAACGGCTATCAATCGCTCCACACCACCGTCTTTGATGAAAGCGGTTCGATTCTGGAGTTTCAAATTCGTACCCAAGAGATGCACGAGGAGAGCGAGTTCGGTGTCGCAGCGCACTGGCGATACAAAGCCGGGGCAACACGCGAGGAACGGAATGTGCAGTGGATGGAAGAATTGTCGCGTATTCAAAAAGAACTGAACGCGAATGACTTCATGGTGCACCTCAACGAACTAAAGCTCGACATGTTCCGTGACCGAATTTTTGTGTTCACGCCAAAAGGTGACGTGATCGACTTACCAGAAGATTCAACTCCAATCGACATGGCCTACGCCATTCACACCGAAATTGGAAATAAAGTTGCGCAGTCAAGGATAAACGGCGAAATCGCCCCGCTCGATCGTCCGCTCAAGAGTGGCGACATGTGCGAGTTGATCATCGACAAAAATCGCAAAGCACCGAACAAAGATTGGCTAAAATTCGTCAAAACCCGCCACGCCCGTTCCAAAATCAAAGCCGCCCTGCAACAAGTACAGCGCGGCATCCTGTCGACGATTTGGGGGAAGGTGAAAAGGTAACGTAAAGAAGCATCGAGTAGTGCATCAGGAAAGCAAGAAAAGCGACCCGGAAAATTAGACCACCCTGAGGCGCATGCCGAAGGGCCTCCAAATGACAACAGGAGGCCTCCGGTAGTCATTAAGGGGTCCTTCGGCGTTCGCCTCAGGATGGTGATTATTTTCAAAACTGAATTAACCCAATCTCCTCACCATCTCCGCCAAATCTTCTTTGGAGTAACAGTGAATCGCGATCGTGCTTTCGGCACCCTTCACGTCGATGGTTACTTTTGTGCCGAGCTTTTCCCGGAGCTGGACCTCGAGCGCGACGATATTCGGATCTTTTTCTTTTGACGCTCGACGGCGGCCCGTGGTCGACGATT
>JBBUEW010000078.1:0-3139 GCA_038078095.1 Patescibacteria group bacterium
CAGCGATCACTTCACCGGTCGGTGTAAAGACGATCACGTGTGGACCACCTCCTGCGCCTGCGCCCACCACGATGTCGTTGTTTCCATCGCCGTCGATATCACCGCACGTAACGTTCGCTCCTCCAGAAAAAGTTTTTTCGAAGGCAAAAAATCCGGGGTACTTTGCGTTGCCCATGTTGTCGAAGATGCGAACGTGCGGACCACCGTTCCACGCCGCACTTGTGATGATCTCGCTTTCACTATCTCCATCCACGTCGCACGCGGTGACGTTGACCCCGCCGCGATACCCTTTGTCGTAGGCAAGGAATGATCCGATGAATGAACCGTCCTGTCGAAACACGCTGACCGTCGGATCGCTATCCTCACCAGCGCCGACGAGAATTTCCGCTGTTCCATCACTTCCTAAATCGCTCGCAGCAACGCTGGCGATGAGTGCTTTCGGATCCTCGAAGGGGCGGAAAATTGTCACGATATTCCCGTCCGTATCGAGGATACGGACATCGGGTACGGATGATGCAAAACAAAATGCCGGCAAGAAACTTCCCGCCAAAAGTAGCAAAGAGAACGCAAAACGACCCATAGATGTGCATAGTATACTGCTCACGATCAATGTTTTGATAAATACGGTAATCCTCGGTGTAGAGTGGGTTCAGGATTGACCGTGATAAGACGATTTGATACTATTCTGTCGCTTAGGGGCCAATAGCTCAGTTGGTAGAGCACCTGCTTTGCAAGCAGGGGGTCCAGGGTTCGAGTCCCTGTTGGTCCACCACGTAAAAACGACAGCTTGTCTGTCGTTTTTACGTGCCACGTGGATGACTTGATCCCTTCTTTTTATTTCACCGAAGACCAGTCCAGAGATTTTTTTACGGCGAGCCACTCGGCATTTGTTGCACCTTGGTCTTCGTAGAAGGTGAGTTCAACAAATTTGGTCGCGTTGGTAAATCGGAGAATATGGAAGACTCCTGCGTGGGAAACGACACCGTCCGGAGTGAACGTCCCATCAATACGTACCAAGGTTCCACCAGTAACAGATTCAGAACTCACGCTTATGTTGGTGTACTGCGTGGGTGATTTTGCGTATTCGGCCTGAATAGCCGCGATATCCATCGATTTTGCTTTCGCAAGAGCATCGCTGGTAACGGTGAATTCTGCCGGCGCGCTCACGCCACCACACTCGTTACAGTCGAACGAAATACCTTTGGTCGCATGGAACGATGCGTAGTACGGACGACTCGCTTCGTGGGAGTTATTGATAAAGACGCTTCCTGTCCAGCCAGCCGGAAGGGTGAGCTTTGGAAGATGGCCCTGGGCATCGACGGCATCATAAGCAACGCCGGTTGTAGCAGGCGTCGATGGTGACTTTTTCGCCTCTTGAGCAGCCTGGCAGGCGTCGGCAATGCGGGTGAGGTTCGTGGTGATGCCGTTCACCGTGCCATTTTGACAGGCGGTAGCGATTTCCGACTGCGTAATGCTTGTTCCAGAGCCCTTGGTGAGCATGAGTCCCACCGCGATGAGAGAAAGTACCGCGACCCACACCAGAAGGATGATCATCCAGACGTGCACTTTGCTGACTTGTGTGACGGGTGCGGAATTGATGGGTTGTTCATCCATATTATTTGGTGAGGACGCCGCTTTGGGCGATCGTCGCAATTTGAAGTGCAGCGAAACTCATCACTAAAATGATAAGAGCAGCGGCGGAAGCGAGGAGTGCGGTCATCCATGCTCTTGGGTGACCATGTTGTTGAGGATGCCTGTTCATACCTTTCGTACACGATACGCCGCGAGTTCACTCGCTTTTGGCCATGCCCGGAGTATACCAGCTTTTGCACCGATTTGTTGCACGACTCCTTCGGCATTCATGGTTCCCAGGCGGAGCGCATCTTCTACGTTCATGTTGTTGAGGATTGCTGCCGTAAACGCCGATCCAAATGCGTCACCGGCGCCGGTTCGCGAGATCGATGGTTTGCCGCTGGTGCGACAATGCCACGTGTGTTTGTCGCTTTGGGCAAATGCACCATTCTGTCCGTCGGTGACGACGATGATGGACCCCGGCAAGGAAAGAAGATCACATTGAACCTTCGGATCGCGATTCGATTTTCCGGTCAGCAGCTGCGCCTCTTCAAGATTCACGAGGAGGATAGAGACGAGTTTGCGAATAGGATCGAGCCCTCGACCAGCTTTCAGCTCGGCAGCACCGGGATTCCAAATAAACTTGGCGCCCTTTTGTTTACAGGCTTTGGCGATCGATAATGCAAGGCTGACATCTCCGCCTAGGGATGTCAGGTAAACAGCAGACGTGTTGATTTTAGAAAGTTTAATGTCTTTTTCAGAGAACGTGGCGCTCGCCCCTCGAAAGATAAGCACCGTGCGTTCGCCCCCTTCTGCGGTGAGGAGTGTGCTAAAAGCGGTCGCCTCTTTCTTGGCGACGGTAACGAGTGATGTATCAACGTCATTTTCTTTGAGATCTTTCAGCACAGCTTCACCTGGTTCGTCGTTACCGATGCGCGTCATGATCGACGTCGCAAAGCCCAGTCTGCCGAAGGTTGCGGCTGCATTCGTTGCTCCTCCGCCGGTCGCCAAAACAAGATCGTCGACGTCAATTTTCGCGCCAAGGGTAACGCATTCTGCCAGAACATTCGGTTGTCCGGGCATGGGCATGACTTTGAATGCCTTCGAAAAGAGAAAGACGTCGCGGGTAGCAGAACCGATGGTGAGAATGGAAGGCATAGTTTAGACAGCGTGCTTCTTCCACAGCTTAATATAATGCAGATAGTTTTTGGCGATATTTTCCACAGCAACCTGGCGCGTGATCTTTTTCTCGTGCAACTTTTTGATCGGTTCAAAGAAAATAGTTCGCCCAATAGCGAAGCCGTCCACGACGCCACTCTTGGCCGCCGTTTCCACCCATTGATCGACGACCTTCATCGATTCCCCGTGGCCGAGCAAAATCATCGGTGCTTTGGCGATGGTTTCGAGTTTTTTCCAGTCACGAATTGTGGGGAGCATCTCCAACTTCCATACCGCTGGCAGGATCCCATGGGCGTGCATGTGCTTCATCATAGTTGTCGCCATGCTGAGGCGGGATTTCTTGCCATGGATGAGCGGTTCAAGCATGAGGGGAATCCGGTCTTCTTGG
>JBBUEW010000079.1:0-5086 GCA_038078095.1 Patescibacteria group bacterium
ATCTGGATGCGACCACCTCCGCCCTCTGTCCCTTGCCCTCACGACAGTCACTTTCTTAACTCAAGACGTTGAGTACCACCACCACGTGGGAAGCAAACAACGTCGCCAAAACGAAAAAATGATATGCGTGGCAAAAGCGCAACAAAGCGCGATCTCGCTCCTGACGCCAAGTACGGGAGCGTTTTGGTCGCCAAACTGGTCAACTACGTGATGAAAGATGGAAAGAAGAGCATTGCTCGGGGCATCGTGTATGATGCGCTGGAGATCATCGCGTCGGAAACGAAGCAAGATCCATTGGAAGTTTTTGATACTGCTATTAAGAACGTGACGCCTGCCGTGGAAGTGAAATCGAAGCGCGTGGGTGGTGCGAACTACCAGGTTCCGATGCCTGTTCGTGGAGACCGTCGCTATGCACTGGCATATCGCTGGATTTTGCTCGCAGCGCGTAGCAAGAAAGGCCGCCCGATGTGCGAGAAACTCGCCGAAGAATTGATTGCTGCTTCCAAGAACGAAGGAGACGCCGTCAAAAAGAAAATGGACGTTCAACGCATGGCAGAAGCCAACCGCGCCTTCGCTCATTTGGCGAGGTAGAGTGAGGTTAAATTGGTCAAATTGGTTAAAGTGGTTATTCTGGATTCTCAACATAACAACTTAACCAAGGCGTAGCCGATTAACCACCTTAACCTTTCAATACATTATGCAACGTGATTATCCATTGGAACGAGTTCGTAACATCGGTATCATCGCGCACATCGACGCGGGGAAAACAACCACGACGGAACGCGTGTTGTTCTACACCGGAAAGAAGCACAAAATTGGTGAAGTGCACGAAGGTGAAGCAACCATGGACTGGATGGAGCAGGAACAGGAGCGCGGTATTACCATCACGGCTGCTGCGACGACCTGTTTTTGGAAGGATCACCGCATTAACATTATCGATACCCCTGGTCACGTCGACTTCACGGTTGAAGTTGAGCGCTCACTTCGTGTGCTCGACGGTGGTGTGACGGTGTTTGACGGTGTTGCTGGTGTAGAACCACAATCCGAAACCGTGTGGCACCAGGCTGACAAGTACAAGGTGCCGCGCATTTGTTTTATCAACAAATTGGACCGAACGGGTGCCGACTTCTACAAAGACGTCGATGCCATCCATAAGCGTTTGGCACCAAACGCCTACCCAATCCAATTGCCAGTCGGCGTGGAGGGCGGATTCGTTGGTATGATCGACTTGTTGCTCCGTAAGGCATTCATCTACAAGGATGACATGGGCAAGGTGGTAGAAGAGATCGAAATTCCCGAAGAGTATAAGGAAAAGGCAGAGGAGTACCGAAAGAATTTGGTGGAAGCGATCGTTGCTGAAGACGAATCCCTCATGGAGCGCTTCTTTGCGGGCGAGGAGATCAGTGTTCCCGAATTGAAAGTTGCGCTTCGCAAGGGTGTTGTTGCTTTGAAAATCTTCCCGATCCTTTGTGGATCGGCCCTGAAGAACAAAGGTGTTCAGCAGATGCTCGACGCCGTTGTCGACTACTTGCCATCGCCGCTCGACGTGCCACCGATTAGCGGATTCAACCCTGACGATCCA
The DNA here is from genome assembly GCA_038078095.1 of Patescibacteria group bacterium. Taxonomy (GTDB): domain Bacteria; phylum Patescibacteriota; class Patescibacteriia; order UBA9934; family UBA9934; genus CAIKHN01. The sequence continues at coordinate 1,583 of JBBUEW010000079.1, forward strand.
GAACAACTCATCGAATGTCCACCAAAGGACAGTGCGCCATTCGCGGCACTCGCCTTCAAAATTGCTGCTGATCCATTCGTCGGAAAGTTGGCGTTCTTCCGTGTGTATTCCGGATCGATCAAGGCTGGAACGTACGTCTTAAATACGGCGACTGGCGACAAGGAACGCATCTCGCGCATCGTTCGTTTGCACGCCAACAGCCGTGAAGATGTGGAAGAAGTGTTTGCCGGAGAAATTGCGGCAGCCGTTGGATTGAAGAGCACAGCAACCGGTCACACACTCTGTGACGCCGATCATCCTGTTGTCTTGGAATCAATCACGTTCCCAGAGCCAGTGATCTCGCAGGCGCTTGAACCAAAAACAAAGGGTGACCAAGAGAAAATGGGCGTTGCTTTGCAGAAGCTCAAAGAAGAAGACCCAACATTCCACGTGCACACCGACCAAGACTCCAACCAGACGATTATCGCTGGTATGGGAGAACTCCACCTGGAAATCATGGTCGACCGCATGAAGCGTGAATATGGTGTGGAAGCAAATGTGGGTCGTCCACAGGTTGCCTACCGCGAAACTATTCGTTCGGCTGCAGAAGGTGAAGGTCGCTATATCAAACAATCTGGTGGTCGTGGTCAGTACGGTCACTGCTGGTTGCGTGTGGAACCAAACACCGATCCGGAAGCTAAGAACTTTGAATTCTTTGAAGAAACGAAAGGCGGATCGATTCCTCGTGAATACATTCCGGCCATTGAAAAGGGTGCGCGTGAATCGATGGACCGCGGTGTGCTTGCCGGGTTCCCGCTCATCAATATTAAGGTGACGGTGTTCGACGGTTCGTACCACGATGTCGACAGTAACGAAGCCGCCTTTAAGATGGCTGGTTCGCTCGCGTTCCAAGAAGCCGTCAAGAACGCAAAGCCGGTTCTTCTCGAGCCAATGATGAAGGTGGAAGCAGTGACGCCAGATGAATTTATGGGCTCGGTTGTTGGCGACTTGAATAGTAAGCGTGGTCAAATCCAGGAAATGGGTGATCGCGGTAACATCAAGTTCGTGAAGGCCATCGTCCCACTCGCTGAAATGTTCGGCTACTCCACGGCACTTCGTTCCATGACCCAGGGTCGCGCAAGCTACTCTATGGAATTCGGACAGTACATGGAAGTACCAAACAACGTTGCGAAAACGATTATCGAAGAACGATCCGGAAAATAAATTGGCTACATAAACGATCCCACAAGGGGTCGTTTATGATACCCTTTGCGGAGTATGTTTGGAGAAAGATTGGGTCATCATGAAGGAGAGTTTGGGCCTGAAGAAGAGCATCGGGTCCGTCATTTTGAATTACGGAATGGTGAAAGAGTAACGTGTCGTTATTCAGTACTGAAATCGAAAGATTCAGAGCTAGGACGTTGCGGCCAGCTTGTCATCGAAGCAAATGGAAAGACTATAGATTTGAGAGAGCTCGCAGGTGTTCCCGTAGATTTCCCCATTTTTTTCTCGAAAGATGAAAATCATATAAGTACTGGTGAAGGTGTGGACGGAGGGACGGTTCCAACCGCCGGAATCGTAAAAATGCCCGACACTTTTGAGCAGGTCGCTGTCATATTGCATGAGTTTGGACACATTAAACAGTTTGATGATTCAGCATATCGATCTCAGCACGTCGGATTTGTCGCTTCAAAGGAACTTGCGCGGGCGAGGGATGGTTTGCGGTTAAATAGTTCAGAGGGAATTTTGAATGCCTTAACCATCGGCACGAAGCGACTACACACGATAAGCGAAAGCATGATCCGAGAAAGGTTTCGTCCAGAGTTTCGCGTGTTTCTTCAACAACTCGATGCAGTGAATGTAGAGGGAATCCGTAAAGATTTACAAGAAATCATGAAGGAGTGCATCGATTTGGAAGAGCGATATTCTGAAAAATTTGAAGAGTCAGGAGAGTTTGACGAAGAACGATATGCGACAGAAAAACGTGCCCTTGCTGACCGCGAAAAAAAGCTTTTTTTGGAAATTCCAAAGGAAAGAATCTTATTTTTTCTCACTGAACCGGAAAGGACTGATGAGCGCGATGCGACACGGCGAGCATTAATCTGGATACAATACATTGGTCGTGCGCTGAGTCTTCTTTCTCTAGCTGATAGCAGCGATGAGGGAGCGGAGCGTCTTTTTTTAGGTCTCGAAACGTACTCTTTTGGTTGTGTACAGGAGCCAAAAGAGAAAGGCGTCGGTTAATCGTTTTTTGCTGAGTTCCACAGGAGTTCGAACATCGTTCGTAACGTGACTGTTGTGTCACCGCTCGTGACGAGGATGACGGAGTTTTCTTTGCGGGTGGTAATGAAGGCGGCATCGTTGCCAAAGAGGAGGATTGTGGCGGGGAGTTTTGTTCCTTTCGGAAGGAAACGTGATTCGCGAAGTTCTTGTGTGTCGTGTTTCACGAAACGTTGTGTTTCTGATGCAATGCGTTCTTAACGCGAACGGCCCCGGCTCTCTTGTGGAGCGCGGGGCCGTCGTCGTGTGTTGTTCGCCTACCATGTGACGATCCAGAGGTGATCCTTGTTCTCGGGTGGACTCCGGATCTGGGCGCCGAGCGAGGCGTACCACGCGAGGAGATCGCGATTCGAAACGACGCCCCACACTGAGCCTCGTTCTTTCAGGATGACCGGAAGTGCCCGTCGCATGAGCGCGTCCCCGGTACCGGTCCCTCGTTGTCCCGGGAGGACTTGGAGGCAACTGATGTAGCCCGCACCTTGCACTTTGAGCTGTTCTGCGATGTCCGCGTTTTGCGGATCACGGAAACGCTCGGGTGATCGATCGAAAGCGAGAATGCCTCCCGCAAACGCTTTCGACCGGTCGCCGAGAACAAATTGGTATGGAACAATGCCCTCTTCGTCGAGCTGCATTCTTCGAAGTAGCTCGTCCCGGACGTACGCTCCATTGGTCGCAGATGCGAGATCCTGGACGCCCTCGAGCCACGGGATGACGTTTCTGAACTCTCCTACGATTGCCGAGAGCTGGATGGCGAACCTCCTGCCTTGGAGGCTAACACGCTGTAGCCGCATGAATCCTCCTTTGGTATAGGTTCACGGACCATCTATCGTCATCTTTTTTTCGCGTTCCGTCAAAGACCCTCTGGAGCTCTTGCCCTTTCAAGCGTCCCTCCCTAAGATGCCAACATATGCCCATGAACCATTTTTCTCGGCTGTTACGTCTGTCTCGCCGAACCGGTGATCGATTGATTGTGACGGATGAGCAAGGGGGCGGGGAACCGTTGGTGATTTTGCCGCTCGATGAGTACGAGGCGTTGGTTGATGGAGCGCTTGGGCCGGATGCCGAAGGGGAAGAATTGGCTCCTTGGGATACCGACGAGGATGCTGAGGAAGAAATAGAAAGTATTCAGCTTCCCGATGAGGGTATCTTGGAAGAGGTCCTTGGTTCGGGTGGGGAAGGAACCGAAGAGGGACCCGAAGAGGCGGATATTAACGAAGAGGCATTGAAGGAGCTTTGGAAGTCTCC
>JBBUEW010000080.1:0-2081 GCA_038078095.1 Patescibacteria group bacterium
GTTTTGGGACGTCTATCGATAGCATGAGTGACTACGATGTTGATGCAACAACTGCGGGAACAACGACGATCGAGGAGAATCTGTCCGGGAATGTCTCGTCATCGTCTGCGTACGCAATTTTTTCAATCAATGTGCAGGATTTCTCGTATACCCAAGAGAGTGCAGACACGGTCAACCGGATTCTTGATATCCACGAAACGTACAACGTTCCCGTTGACATCTACCTCACGAACTGGATGACGGACATCTACGAAGATGAGACTCCAGAATTACTTGAACGTCTTAAAACATCATCGGTTGCCGTTGTGGATTACCATACCCGGCCACCGCTACCGTACTATTGGACCGGACTGTATGATCATATTGGTTTGGCGGACATGAATGCTGACGAGCGGTACGAGGCGATCATGAATTACGAAACGCATGGTCTCGATTTAGCGACAGGGGATTACACGAGCGAAGAAGGTGGGTACGCATATCTTAAAGAAGTGATGGGATACGCACCGCCAGTAGCGAGTCTGCTTGGCTCGGGTGATATCGCACAAAGCGGCTGGCAGGTATTTTCCGATCTTGGCGCGACGTTTACGGTTTCACACGACGAAACATTGAATTTGGGAGAAAAAAAGGGGGTGCTTTACGCTCGTCCCGAGCATGTGGATCTCAAACTTTTTGAACATGTTGGCGAGGATGCGGATGACGTGCTTGATGAGGCGTTTGATGACGCGTTGGCAGCAGAGGACGGTGTGGCACCGTATTTCATCGGCATTAAAATGCATGATAACGATTTTTTTGCAGAAGACTCTGCGTGGACGACGGTGTATCAATCTGGTGACGGCCGAGATGGCCCACCATATCCAACCACATTAACATCCGATCTTTTGTCGGATGCGGACAAAGATGCGATGTGGGATCTTTACGAAGAAACGGTCGCGGCGGTTGCTGCGCGTCCAACAACGTTCATTCCGATTGATAGTTTTGACCTTCTTGATCTTGTCGGCGAATAAAACGTCGAACGCGCCCCGGACTCGTGGTCTCGGGGCGCGTTGCGTTCGTCTCCGGCGCAGGGCCGGAATCGTGGGGGGCGGATGTCGTGGTACCGGGCCGAAGCTCGGCTAGTTGACCCAGGCCTCGGCGACCAGGACGCGCTGCTGGGCAGCGACGCGGGTCAGTGTCGCCGGCACCAGGAACGTGCCCGTGCGGTCCTTCCTGTCGAGCTCGTCACGTACGGTGATGCGGAAGGACGACCCCGCCGAACCGCCCAGCACCGTTCCGCGATCAATCACCTCGATCTTTCCGCGGAAGCATTCGTCAGCGTAGGGCGCCTGCAGGGCACCGCTCGTCACCAGGCCGAGGGCGGCCTCGAGCAGGGCGGCATCGTGGTTGTGGGGGTAGTGGCCATCGAACAGGTTTGCGGCATCGAGCCAGAGCAGGGTCATGTGAGAGGTCTCCTGGGTATCGACGCGAGGGATTGCGCCGAGCAACTAAACTAACACTTTCTTTGACTCTTTGCAAGATTGTGACGATGAGGCACGCAGAATGCTCAATGTTTTTCGTCAAAAAAGTACGCACAGAGTATCCACACGTTCCGTTGTGTTTGCGGGGTAAGGATGGCACTCTCGATGCAGTCTCAAGGGGAAGTCCAGTGCGATTTTTGAAGGTAATCTGCGGTGTATGAGCGAGACAATTCAATTTCAGCGAATTGTTCCATTCCAAGAGCTCACCACGGCGCTCAGCAAAATCGAATTTCGCGGGTTATATAACGCACAAGGTGGACGGGTGAAGCCATACGAGAAAGCAAAGTTCTCCTTGGCCAAGATTTTTCCGTCCGACGTCCTGGGAATGCCGCCGGTGATTGAAACGGCACAAGGAAAGTCACCACTTTTTTCGCCCCAACCAACGATCTACCTTAACCAGCTGCAAATCATCAAAACGGTCAGTGAAGCGATGCGGCAGCATGACATCCGCATCCATCAATTGGAGTACGCGATTGAATACAACTGGGAAGGACGTGGTTCGTTTCACATGTTGCCGCCGGTGATCGAACGTCATTCCTATCCGCTGGAAAAAGGATTCATCGATTT
>JBBUEW010000081.1:0-22526 GCA_038078095.1 Patescibacteria group bacterium
GCGGCCATGATCGAGGATACGATTTCTCGGAGCTTGCTCAACGCGTATCCGACCTTGGTGTCCGCACGTATATTCTTCAGAATGGAAATCGGGTAGCGGAAGCGATTCGCGCCGCTGGCGGCACGCCGATTATGATCAGCGATCTCGACGAGATCGTGCATGATGTTTTGGCGAACCTTCCACCAAATTCGATTTGTCTTCTTTCTCCAGCTTCACCAAGTTTTGGTCAGTTTAAAAACTTCGTCGAGCGCGGTGAACAGTTTTTCGCCGCCATCAAATCCGCAGCGTAGTGCGCCATTTGTCCACCATACACTTGCACAAGAAATTTCTTTTGTGATGTAATCGCAGATGCCGACCGAGGTTGGAGCGAACACGTTGGGGGTAACCCAGCAAAGTCGACCCAGCAACGGGCGGCATCCACAGCGAATGGGAGAACCATGCACGACCACCACCCGGCCCTGATCATGGGCTTCGACGACACCGGCCAGCACGAGACCATCGGCGACGACGCGCACGCGATCCTCACCAAGGCCCACGGCGGCTGATGCGACGCGCGAACTACCGGATCTCCGTCCGAACCCCGGCGAGATCCATGGAGGTGCCGATGGGCGCACAGGACAGCTTCTCGGCACGCCGAGGGGAAGCATCCTGGCTCGCGCTCGATCCTGGCCCGAACGCCACACCTGCGCTCTGCTGATCGCTCTGCGATCGTCGACCAGGAGGATTCGGAGAAAGCTCTAGCGCGAGCACCTCTACTGCCCCGTGCGGATGAGGGGGTGCGGGGTCCAGCCCGCCTCCGACCTTCTACGAGGCGATCGACCACCACGGCGATCGGCGCTACGAACGGACCCGGCCCACCGACGAGGTGTGGCCGGGATCCTGCTTTTATACTTGTCCTATTTTTTTAAAAATGCTTTGATTTTAGACGGAGGTGGTCATGAAGCTTCTCGTTATCGACGACGCCGACGCCGTTCCTTACATCTTCCAGATGAGTATCGGACGGATGTGGGTCAAGGCTGGTGGTACCGCAGAGACGGTTCCCGAAGTGCTTATCGCCCGGAACTGGGCGGATGCACTCCGGCTGTTCGAAACGCATGTCACAGATCTCATCGGTGTGGTTACCGATGCCTTGATCGAAATCGAAGCATTGAATCGTGCTCCAGACGAGCAGCACTGTGGTCCCGCCTTCTACTGGGTCGTTCGGCGTTTCTCGGCAGACCTGCCGGTCGTCATCTACTCTATGGGGGGGTTGAATGAGTACGCTTTCAAGGCTGTCGGGATGGACGTCATGCCGCCGCCCGACGAGGGATGCTGGCGATTTCTCACCAAAGGTATGACGATCTCCGATCTCTCCTGGCTGGAGCCGATGGTTGCCTTCGCCCAACGGAGAGCATTGTGAAGACGGAACACGGACCCGGCCCACCGACGAGGTGTGGCCGGGATCCTGCTTTTTAAGTACTATGTGTCCATTATGATTTGGACCATTCTCCTGTTTCTTCTTTTGTTGTCAGTACTCGTTCTGGTGCACGAATGGGGGCACTATTTCGCAGCAAAGCGTTCGGGAATGGCGGTGGAAGAGTTCGGGATCGGTTTTCCTCCTCGGGTGTTTGGTTGGAAAGGGAAGAGTGGAACGGTGTGGAGCGTGAATGCAATCCCACTAGGAGGTTTTGTAAAAATTAAGGGTGAGTCCGGCGAGAATGCAGATGCGCCGGACAGCTTTGCCTCGCAGAGCTGGTTGAAGCGATTCGTCGTGATCATCGCTGGTGTCATCATGAACTTAGTGTTGGCGTGGGCGTTGTTTACGGCAGGATTTGTGTTTGGATTACCGGCAGTGGTGGAAGGTGGCGTCGAGGATGGCGTGACGATCAGTGATCGCGCCGTGAACATTGTGGACGTTCTGCCGGGATCCGCAGCTGATGAAGCGGGACTGCAGATCGGTGATCGTTTGCTCACGGTTGACGACACAGCATACGAGACAGGACCGGATGCGCGTGAAGCATTGAAGCCGCACGAAGACGCGACGCCGCTGTCGTTGATGATCGTGCGCCATGGCGAAACACAAACCGTTTCCGTTACTCCCGAATACGTGGAAGAGCTTGGTCGAGACGGCGTTGGCGTGTCGATTGTGGAAACAGGATTCATTCGTTACCCGTGGTACCTCGCACCGTGGAAAGGTTTGCAGACGACTGTCACGGCGACGTGGGATGTACTGTCGGCGTTTGGTGGCTTAATCGCAAGCGTGTTCCATCGCGAAGATGTTTCGGCCAACCTTTCCGGTCCGGTGGGCATTGCGGTGCTTACTGGCCAGGTGGCATCGCTCGGTGGGTCGCACTTGGTGCAGTTCGCAGCGATGCTCTCCATTAACCTTGCGGTGATCAACGTCTTGCCGCTGCCAGCGCTCGACGGCGGACGACTCGCGTTCTTGTTGTACGAATTGATTCGTCGGAAAAAGGCGACACCGGGGTTTGAACAGGCAGTTCACGCAATTGGATTCGCCTTCTTGCTTCTCGTCGTCTTGGTTGTTACTGTCAAAGACATCGTTCATCTTTTCTAGATCGCGTATGCCCGACGTCTTCTCTCAGCTCCAAACCGAAGCACTCAAAACATTTACGAGTATTCAAACACTCGCCGATCTTGAAGCTGCTCGTGTGGAATACCTCGGTCGCAAAGGTCGCCTCGCAGAAGCCATGAAAGATTTGGCATCGTTGAGCGACGAAGAAAAGCGCGCAGTCGGGAAATCGGCAAACGAAGTAAAGCGTACCCTTGAAGGTGGATTCGCTGCGGCCGAAGCGCGCGTGATGGCGGCGGAGCAGGTGGAACGTGACGAGCGCGAATGGCTCGATGTCACCTTGCCTGGAAAAGTTCCCAATATCGGACACCTTCACCTCACCACGCAAGCGATCGAAGAGATCAGCGGCATTTTTTCCCACTTGGGATTCGTTCGTGCTCGTCATCCCGAAGTCGATTGGGATTATTACGCATTCGAATCGCTCAACATGCCAAAGGATCATCCGGCACGTGATGAGTGGGAAACATTTTTCATGGCCGATGGTGAGAAGGTGATGACCGGAGAGAAAGGGAAGGTTGTACTTACGCCACACACATCGAACGGTCAGGTGCGAGAGATGGAAAGGGGAAAGTTACCGATCCGCATGATTTCGATCGGGAAGTGTTATCGCCGTCAATCAACGGCACGCCATTTGGTGATGTTCCATCAGTTCGATGGGTTGATGGTTGATAAGAAAGTTTCCATCACCGATTTAAAGGGTGTCTTCGATCACTTTGTGAAGCAATATTTTGGCGCCGATCGTGCAACGCGATTACGTCCATTTCATTTTCGATTTACGGAGCCAAGTTTTGAAATTGATATCTCCTGTGCCATCTGCGAGGGAACGGGTAAAGTGAGCGGTGCGAAGTGTAAGTTGTGTAAAGAAGGATGGCTCGAGCTTGGTGGTGCCGGTATGGTGCATCCGAATGTATTACGCGCGGGCGGGCTCGATCCCGATGAGTACACGGGATTCGCCTTCGGGTGGGGTGTGGAACGCACGATGATGATGCGCTCCGGAATCAACATCGACGACATCCGCGTATTGTACAAAAACGATCTCCGTTTTTTGAAGCAGTTCTAGTATGAATATCCTTGCCTCGTACAATTGGTTAAAAGAGTACGTTATAACGTCGTTGAGCGCTGAAGAGTTTGCGCGCGAGCTTTCGTTGCGCTCGATGTCGGTGGAAACCATCGAACGGTGGAATGATCGTTTTGAAAGCATGGTGGTGGGTGTGGTGAAAGCGGCCGAAAAACATCCGAAAGCGGATCGTTTGCTTGTTGCGACGGTCGATTGTGGCGATCAAGAAGTATCGATCGTTTGCGGTGGAACGAACCTGGCGGCCGGTATGAAAGTGTTGGTGGCGTTGCCAGGATCGCGTGTGCGTTGGCACGGACAATCTGAGTGGACGACACTTGAAAAAACAGTGATCCGTGGCGTGGAAAGTTACGGCATGATTTGTGCGCCTGCCGAAGTCGGCTTCGATAAAATCATCATCGGCGATCACGACATTTGGGACCTGGGCGAAATTACTGATGCGGTGGCTGGGACGCCGATCGTGAAGGTACTTGATCTCGACGATGTCGTGTTCGATGTGGAGATCACCACGAACCGTCCGGATGCAAAAGGGATCGTAGGCTTGGCACGCGAAGCAGGTGTGGCAGTCGATGCAGATTTTGTATGGGAACCGGTTTCGCTTCCCAAAGGAACTTCCGATCTCCCACTGAGTGTTCGCATCGAGGATACTGAACGCTGTCATCGTCAGATGGCAGTAGTTCTGAAGAATGTGACGATCGGCACGTCACCATGGTGGATGCAGAAACGCTTGTTGTTGTCCGGCATCCGTCCTATTAACGCGGTCGTGGATATCACGAACTACGTGATGCTGGAATACGCGCAACCGCTACACGCGTTTGATTATCAGGCAGTGGAAGGAAGTGAATTGGTGATTCGTGCCGGAGCAAAAGGGGAGCAGATCGTTGCGCTGGATGGGAAGACATACGATTTGAACGGTCATCTCGTGATCGCCGATGCGAAGAAGCCGCTCGATATCGCCGGCATTATGGGTGGTGAGCATACGGGAATCAGTCGCGAGACGACAACGTTAGTGTTCGTAGCATCAAGTTTTGCTGCCGCAGCAATTCGTCGAACAGCGCGTGCCTTGAACATCGCATCAGAAGCGCAGTTGCTCTTCGAAAAGGGACTGTCCGTGGAAATGCCCCCAGTCGCCTTAGCTCGTGCTGTGGCGTTGACGTTGGAGATTTGTGGCGGAGTGGTGGCGAGTGAAGTGTTCGACGAACGCACCAAGCCATACGAACCAAAAGTGTTTCCACTGCGCACCGATCGTGTGCGGGATCGGATCGGTGTCGAGATTCCCGACAAAAAGATGATCGATATTTTGGAGCGTTTAGGGTTTGGGGTCGCCAAGAATGGAAAGGAGTATACGGTGACGGTTCCATATTGGCGCGAAGACGATATCGAAGGCGAAATCGATTTCACCGAAGAAGTGGCGCGCATGTACGGCTATCACAACATGCCTGCGGTTCTGCCTGCATCGCGTCTGCCTGAAGGATCAGACGACGCAACATTGCAATGGGAAGCATGGACGAAACGTTTCCTCTCACATCAAGGATTCACGGAGTTCTTCAGTAATTCATTGGTGAGTACGTCAGACTTGGAGTGTTACGCGGTGAGTCCAAAAGACGCCATGGCGGTATTCAATCCACTTTCCACCGACCACACACATCTGCGTCCGACGCTCGTGCCGTCCGTATTACGATCTGTTGAGCGCAATCAAGCACTCACGGCGTCGGCCGATATCTTTGAGCTTGCCCGTGTCTACATGCCACGTGAAGGAAATATTCCGGATGAACGACTGGCGTTAGTGGTGGGATCGTATGGCGTGGAAGATGCGGGAACGACATTTATGCGTTTGCGTGGTGTTCTGGAATTGTTTGCTGCCAAAACGGGCATCGCGTTTCTCTTTGATCGTTTGCCTGAGGACAGTCATTGGCACGCTGGACGATCGGCGACGATTACTCTCGACGGCGTTCCGGTCGGGACGTTAGGGCAAGTTGCCAACGATTTCCAAGTAGCGTTTGGTATTCATCGTCCTGTGTTTTTGGCGATGCTTGATCTGGAATCCATGCTTCCGGCCATGCGTCACACCAATCGGTATGTTCCGGTTCCGGCCTTCCCGATGGTGACGCGTGATATCGCAATTCTTCTGGATGAACGAACGGAGTACAGCAAGGTACAGTCGATTGTGTGCGGATCAAGTTCGTTGGTGATTGATTGTGGCGTGATCGAAATCTATCGCGGCGAAGGCATTCCGAGTGGCAAGAAGAGTGTGACGATTTCCGTTACCATGATGGCTGCAGATCGCACACTGACAACAGAAGAAGTTGATGAAGTCATGGCAACCGTTGCACGGGAAATCGCCTTGCGTGTGGATGGTGTTGTTCGATCGTAAACGGTCGTGATACGATCAGGGTACTCCCCATGAATTATTATTATGTTGGATCAAAAAGACATACACAATCTTCGTGGAATGTTCGGTGAACTGTTACGGGAAAATAACGAGATCTTTGGGCGTGAGTTAAAACGAGATATTCGCGACGAGATGCACGCGTTGATCGCTGCTTCCGAGCGACGCGTTATCGGCGAGATCACTGAATTCATCGCGTCATCACTTCTCCCCCAGATTGACGACCATGATCGCCGCATTGTGCGAATCGAAGGTCGGTTAAAAATAGCCTAAACAAAATCACCCCGATCGTCGGGGTGATTTTGTTATTCGCGATTACGGAGGACATCCATGATTTTTCGAATCCCATCAGTGACACTGCCGAGCGCACTCACATGTCCCTCCACCTTCATCCGGATAGCACTCACCGTTTCCATGAGATCATCAACTTTGCTCCGAACGTCGTCGACCAGGCTGTGGAGGCGTTTAATGATGCTCGCTACTTGGTACATCACAAAACACAGGAAGGCAGTAAACCACAAGGCACAGAATGAGAGGACGATATACAAAACGTCTTTGGACTCCAACATATGGACTTAGTGTAGCATTTTTCCTATCCACACACAGTTTTCCGCCCTATCTGATAACCTACTGCCATGGACCCGAAGGATTTTGTTTACCTCCATAATCACAGCCATTATTCGCTCTTGGAGGCTTTGCCAAAACCCAAGGCGTTGGTTGCGCGTGCCAAGGCGCTGGGCATGAACACGCTGGCACTGACGGATAACGGTGCGTTGTACGGAGCAGTCGAGTTTTATAAGGCCTGTAAGGATGCCGAGATCAAACCCATCATTGGGACGGATATTTACGTTGCACAGCACGGCATGACCGACCGTCGACCGCGCTTGGACGATCGACCGTATCGGTTGGTGCTTTTGGTGGAAAACGAGGAGGGATATCGGAACCTCTGTGCAATTGTCTCTGCCGCTTTCTTGGAAGGTTTTTATTACAAGCCACGCGTCGACAAAGCGTTTCTGCGATCGCACTCCAAGGGGCTCATTGCGCTGTCGGGCAGCGTCAGTGGCGAAATCGCTCATGCGATCTTGGGGGGTGAACATGAGAAATCAGAAACACTCATTCGTGAGTACCAAGATATTTTCGGTGCGGACAATTTCTTTTTGGAACTCATTCACCACCCCGACATGCCACGGCAGGTGGAGATTAACAATGCGTTTCGAAAGCTCGGACTGAAACTCGGTGTATCAATGGTTGCCACAAAGAACGTCTTTTACCTGGACTCCGAAGATCGCGAAGGGTACGAGGCACAGCTATGTATTCAACGCAGTCGAACGCTCGAGGAGTTTCGACGGACGTCGACGGATGACGTCGATCTTTCGTTTGGCAAGCCGGAAGAAGTGATGGCGGCGTTTGCCGACGTCCCAGAAGCCTTGTTGAACACGCGACGTATTGCGGACCGGGTCAGTTTTGCTATGGAATTGGGAAAGAATTTCTTACCGATCTACCCATTGCCAGAAGGGAAGACGGATAATGAGGTGATGCACGAATTGTGCATTGAGGGGTTAAAGGAGCGATACAGCGATCCGATTCCTGCGAACGTCATGGAACGGTTCGAGTTTGAGTACAGCACCATCGTCAAGATGGGTTTTTCCTCTTACTTCTTAATCGTGCAGGACTACATCAACTGGGCCAAGAAAAATGGTGTGCTGGTGGGGCCAGGTCGTGGATCAGCCGCTGGTTCGATTGTGGCGTACGCGCTGCGCATCACCGACATCGAGCCGCTTCGTTATGGACTCCTGTTTGAGCGTTTCCTCAATCCAGACCGCGTCTCCATGCCGGATATTGATACCGACTTTGCGGATCGTGGTCGCGGAAAAGTTTTGCAGTACATCACCGAGAAATACGGAGCCGATCACGTGGCAGGAATCGTGACATTTGGAACGTTGATGCCGCGAGCTGCAGTGCGTGATGCGGCACGCGTGCTCGGTCTTTCATTTCAAGAGGCTGATCAAATCGCAAAGAACGTGCCGCCGCCGGTGCAAGGAAAGCACACACCGCTCAAGCAAGCGATCGTGGAATCGGCGGATCTTGCCCACATGTACAACAACAATCCGATGGTTCGTCGGGTGATTGACCTTGCAGTCAAGATTGAAGGAAATCCTCGGCACACGTCGCAACATGCGTGTGGTTTCGTTATCGGTGACAAGCCATTAGTGGTGCGCGTCCCGCTGCAGCAGGGTCAGCATGAGGACACCGCACTTATCACGCAGTATTCACTAAACTCGGCCGAAGCGGCAGGGTTGGTGAAGATGGACTTTTTGGGCTTGTCTAACTTAACCGTCATCGAGGATGCACTTGAAATTATTCGCGCCGTGCACGGCGTAGAGATCGATCTCGACAATGCGCCACTTGACGATAAAATGACATTTGATCTTTTGGGTCGCGGCGATACCACTGGCGTTTTTCAGTTGGAATCCGACGGCATGAAACGCTACATTAAAGAGCTTAAACCGAGTGCGTTCGAAGACATCATCGCTATGGTGTCATTGTATCGTCCGGGTCCGATGCAGTTTATCGAAAGTTTTATTCGTCGAAAGCACGGCGTCGAGAAAGTAGCGTACGAGCATCCGCTCATGGAAAATGCGTTTCGTGAAACGTATGGTATTCCGGTTTACCAAGAGCAGGTCATGCAAGTCGCCAAAGACATGGCTGGATTTACGGGTGGTGAAGCAGACACGCTCCGTAAAGCCATGGGAAAGAAGATTGCGGAACTCATGGCCAAGATGAAGTCGAAATTCATCGAAGGATCAGTGAAAAACGGCGTGAAAGAATCGATTGCAACAGTAGTGTTTCAAAAGCTCGAAGACTTCGCCGCCTACGGTTTTAACAAATCACACGCCGCTTGTTACGCCATGATCGCGTATCGCACGGCATACCTGAAGGCGCACTACCCAGCAGAATTCATGGCTGCGCTCATGAATTCCGACTCGGGAATCATCGACCGTATTACGATTGAGGTGGAAGAATGTCAGCGGATGGGTCTCACGGTCATGGCGCCAGATATCAACGAATCATTTGCGGGTTTTGCAGTGGTGAAAGACACGTCGAACGTGCGCTGGGGGCTTTCTGCGATTAAAAATGTCGGTGCTGAAATTGCCGAAGAGATTGTGCGTGAGCGAAAGCGCAATGGACCGTACGTCGACCTTGCTGACTTTTTGGGTCGTATAAAATCGCACGCCTTCAACAAGAAGACGGTTGAGGCATTGGTAAAGGCTGGCGCGCTCGATCGTTTTGAAGATCGTTCAAAGCTCGTCGGCAACCTCGACGTCCTCGTTATGTACAATAAGCACGTTCAGCACGAGCTTGCTCGTAATCAAACATCGCTTTTCGACGTCGGTCCCTCGATTGTCACCCAGAAAGTCGAGCTCCGTATGGTTGAGGAAGTACCGGTGAGTTTGCTCATGAGTTGGGAGAAGGAGCTCCTCGGTTTGTATGTTTCGTCGCATCCGGCGAAACTTTTTTACGATCACTTTGCACCGTACGTTACAAAGGTAAGTACGATTCCGACGTTCGAAGATGGAGCGATGGTAAAGATCGCAGGGGTTATCAGCGTGGTGAAGCAAATCTTTACCAAAAAGAAGAACGAGCCGATGGCGTTTGTGCGGGTGGAAGATCCGTCGAGTAGTTTAGAGTGCGTCGTCTTTCCAAAAATGTTCACCCAGGTTCGCCTCAAGTTGAACCCGGATGCGATGGTGCTCATCATGGGGAAAGTGTCGCAGCGCAAGCGGGAAGAATCGGAGAATGTGGAATACTCGGTGCTCGTCGACGGAGTCATCTCTTTTGTTGAGGATGATATTCCTGGGTTGACAGCGATGTTGGCGAGGGGTGGGTGGGAGGAAGGGGGAGGTGAAAGGGAGGGCAAGGGGCAAGGGGCAGAGGTTGTGCTCGAGAAGACAGGATCGTCGACTGTGCATCGAGCTGCAACCGACGGGGTGTCGATCGTGGTTCCGCAAAGCCCAACGCACGATATGATCGCGAAATTGCGGGATATTTTCCGTGCCCATCCTGGCCGAGCTCCTGTTTTTCTCCTCGTGGAGTCTGGTGGAGCGATCAGAAAAGTGAGCACGGAGTACGCCGTCGATCTTTCCCGGGAGGTGATTGGGAGTATTGGGGAAGTGGTGGGCGTGGAGAATGTAAAGGTATAACGGTGGTATACTGATCGTTGTATGGTGAAGGAAACTCGTGGTGCCCAACCGCTTTCACGGTCATTGAAGGTCTACCAGCGTATTGCGGTAGCGTTCGTTTTCATGACGTTCTTTTTGCTTTTGGCAGTCCTTTATCTTTCCATTTCCCGTGCGACGATCACGGTGGTTGCGAATCCACGTGTCGTTTCCGTTGATACCGAAGTTCGCGCCGTTACCAATCCCACAAATGATGGGGAACTGAGCGGTATTGTTTTGCAAAAGTCATATACCACCGAAGAAGTCGTCACGTTGCCGAGCGATGGCGCAACAGCTGTCGAGGAAAAGGCGGGGGGAAAAGTAACATTGATCAACGAAACAGGAACGTCGCAACCACTCGTGGCGACGACACGTCTGTTAACCAAGGAAGGAGTCCTGTTCCGTATTGATGCATCGACGGTCGTGCCGGCAAAGGGACAGGTTGAAGTCGTTACACATGCCGACAAGCCTGGCCTCGGGGGCGAGATCGGTCCAGCGCAATTCACCATCCCTGGTCTTCCCGAGTCGTTACAGGCGTCGATCTACGCCGTGAGTGTGGAAAGTATGAAGGGCGGCGTTGCGTATAAGCGCGTGGTGACGCAGAAAGATATTGACGACGGTGTGTCTTCTGTTTCGAATGCACTTTTTGAAGAAGCGAAGGCGGATCTGTCACAAAGCGTTGATCGTAACGTGTTTACTGGTGAATCGTACACGATGAATATCGCTTCACAGGGAGCGAGTGTGGCGACGGGTGCGGAAGTGGGAAGTTTTACGGCCACGGTCACCATCGATGTCACCGCGGTGTACTACGATGCGAATGCGGTGAAACAGTACGCGCTCTCACAACTCTATGCTCGCG
This sequence comes from Patescibacteria group bacterium, assembly GCA_038078095.1. Classification (GTDB taxonomy): domain Bacteria; phylum Patescibacteriota; class Patescibacteriia; order UBA9934; family UBA9934; genus CAIKHN01. The sequence continues at coordinate 11,110 of JBBUEW010000081.1, forward strand.
TCCCTGATGGCTACGCAGCGGAGAATATTTCAACTGATGCTGTGCAGATTACGGTCAAGAGTGCTGATGTAAAAAATTCCGTCGCAACCCTCGGGGTTTACCTCGAGGGCAAAGCGTTGATCTCGGCAGACTCCCAGGTATTGAACAAAGATCGATTCGTCGGACGTGCGCCAAACGAAGTTCTCACGCTTCTTCGCGCATCAGAAGCAGTCAAAGATGCTTCGGTCAGCTTCACCCCGTTCTGGTTGGAGCGTGTGCCAACGTTGAAAGATCATATCAAGATCATTATTACGAGCGCGGAGTAGTAGCTCGGTGAGGGCAGAGGGCAATGGACAAAGGTTATGACGCATTCCGGATGCGACCACCTCTGCCCTCTGCCCCTTGCCCTCACTTTTTACATTGTGTATTCTCACTCCATGAAGCGTTGATTGGGAGTACCGCCCCAGGAGCTTCTGGGCACGACCATTTCGTGCATAAAGCGGCTGCGCAGGAGACATCTGCACGGCAAGTCGGGTGGAACCGCCGAACAATGATGTTTGGTCCCGATCGCGACCCGTTGTGGGTTGGATCGGGCTTTTTATTTATCCGTTTAACCAAGGTTGGTACTCCAACCGATTAACCGCTCTAACCTCATTCACTATGTCCCCCGAGGAACTCCAACATCTCCGTCACTCTCTCGCGCATCTTCTCGCAGCCGCTGTGCTCGAGATCTATCCCGATGCGAAGCGTACTATCGGCCCAGCGATCGACGATGGGTTCTACTATGACTTTGCTTTCTCAACACCGATCTCGGAAGAAGATCTTCCCAAGATTGAGACGAAGATGCATGAACTCATGCCCAGCTGGACGAAGTTTGATCGTCAAGAACTGACTGCAGACGAAGCTCGAAAAATGTTTGCAGACAATAAGTATAAAGTGGAACTCATCAATGAGTTTTCTGGTGACGGGCAGATGTTGACGCTCTATACATCAGGCTCCTACTCGGATCTCTGCCGTGGTGGTCATGCTGATGGTATTTCGAATTTGGATCCCGAATGTTTCTCGCTCACGAAACTTGCAGGAGCGTACTGGCGTGGTGATGAAAAGAACGACCAGCTTACCCGCATCTACGGAATCGCTTTTGCAACCAAAGCTGATCGTGATGCTCATCTTGTGATGTTGGAAGAAGCGAGGAAGCGCGATCATCGAAAGCTCGGCGTCGAGCTCGACCTCTTTGCTTTCTCGCCGCTCGTTGGTCCTGGTTTGCCGCTGTTCACGCCACGAGGAACGATCTTGCGTGAACAGCTTGTTGCCTTTGTTTGGTCGTTGATGAAGCCATACGGCTACACCAAGGTGAGCATTCCGCACATGGCCAAGAGTGACCTCTATAAGACGAGTGGTCATTGGGATAAGTTTGCCGACGACATCTTTCACATCTCGAGTAAAAAAACGGAAGATGCGTTTGTTTTGAAGCCGATGAACTGTCCACACCACACGCAAATCTACGCATCCCGCAGCCGAAGTTATCGGGACCTTCCACTCCGTTTCAGCGAAGTGACGACGGTGTACCGCGATGAGAATACAGGACAGCTCCAAGGCCTCTCACGCGTGCGATCCATCACCCAAGATGATGCGCACGTTTTCTGCCGACTTGATCAGGTGAAGGATGAAGCACGAGCGATGGCGAACATCATCACGAAGTTCTACGAGGCTTTCCAGATGCCACTCAAGGCACGATTGTCTGTGAACGATCCTGCGAAGCCCGAGGCATACCTTGGGAGCCCAGAGGTGTGGGAGAAGGCTGTTGGAACCCTGAAGGAGCTGTTGTCCGACATGAATCAGGAGTACTTCCTCGGTATTGGTGAAGCGGCCTTCTACGGCCCAAAGATCGACTTCATCGCCACCGATGCCATTGGTCGCGAGTGGCAGTTGGCTACCATCCAGCTCGATTTCAATCTTCCAGAACGATTCGAGCTTGAATACATCGATACAAACAATGAAAAGCAACGTCCGGTAATGATTCACCGCGCGATTTTGGGATCTCTCGAGCGATTTACGGGCGTGATGATCGAACACTTTGCAGGAGCATTCCCGATGTGGCTGGCTCCAGAGCAGGTTCGTATCGCGACCGTTGCCGATGAATACCTGGACGCCGCGAAAGCGATGAAGGTACAGCTCGAAGCAGCGAACATCCGCGTCCACCTCGACGATTCTGCAGAGAAGGTCGGCAAGAAGATCCGTGATGCGGCCATGGCCAAGGTTCCGTGGACGATTGTGGTGGGTGCGAAAGAGCGCGATGGGGGAGATATTCAGGTAAAGATCTTCGGTAGCGAGGAGGCGCTCATTATTCCTCAGGCCGATCTCGTTGCTCGCGCAGTGGATTCAGCGAAGCTTCCTTCGTAACGAGATCGAAAAGTCAGCAATACAAAAACGAGGCTTGAGCCTCGTTTTTGTATTTGCCTACGCGGCGATACTCGCCTTAATGGCGTCAGCTTGCATGCTATCAATATCTTTATTTGCCTTTGCCTGAAGGACGGCCGCATCGATGCTGAGGTTTTCCATCTCCTCGTTGTACTCTGCAGTCGCCGCTGCGACCTCGTCATCAAATTCCTTTCGTGCAGCCTTTATTTTGGGATCATTTGGATCAGGCTGCACACCGAGTGTTTTGAATCCGGCGTCGATATATGCCTGGAGTTCATCTTTAATTTCCGCGACAATATCGTCGGTCGGACCGTCGGTCAGGAGTTTTGTGAGAAGACGTTCTTTTACATCTTCTGCGAGCGGAGCATTGCTAACGATTGTTTGAAGAGACATAGGAAAAAATTAGGCGACCACCGCGGCTTCCCGCTGATCTTCGACGACGACGTAATCGACTTCAGTGAGTGTTTGAATGGCGTCTTCTACTCCATCGACGAGTTCCGCGTTTTCTTCTCTCATTTCGTCGGTAACGAGCGCTTTATACGCTTCATTAAGACCTTGGCGGAACTTTGTTTTTGCAATTTCAAGACGAACCCTCATTTTTTCGTAGAATCCAACGGCGTTTTCAAGTTTGCCATTGAGCGCTTCCATAGTTGCGTCGTAGCGTTCCTTGCCCTTTGCAGAAACTTCTCTCATCCTGTCGCCCACAGCTTCGGCGCCAGCAATCGTTCCTGCGACGCCTCGTCGACCCAACTCGTAGCCACCCTGAACAACAAGAATGGTTGCTCCAACTCCCGCTGCCCCAGCCGTGGCTGCCCCACGACCAACGGCACGAGCGCCTCGTGCCGTTGCCCGGCCTGCGGCGGCTCCTTTTTCTCTGGCGCTTGCGAGCGCTTCCTTGGTGGAAAGTTCGGCATCAAGCTTTCGCATCTCCAGGATACGTACGGCATATACAGCCGCATCCTTTGTTGCGCCGGTTGCAGTTCGTGCAAGTTCTTTTGCGTTGTCGAGGGCACCGTTGATCTGTTCCACTCGGGCGGCGAGAGCTTCTTTTCCTTGTGCGTATCCTCCCTTTACGACGTCGACCATCTGTTCGACTTTGAGAGATGCATCGGCTTTGAGTTCGCCGGTACGGATGTTCAAATCCAATCTTTTCGCCTCAAGACTACGGAGCGCATTTTCCGCAACGATTTTTGCTCCACCCTTGGCTTTCTCTACAGCGGTTTTGGCGCTCGCGATATTTTCCTCTACCTCTTTTAACGCATTCTGCGCCATTTCCACGCCTCGGTCTTTCGCGTTTCTGCCAGCTTCTGCGGCGCGTCGGCCGCCTTCTATAGCAGCACGTCCTGCGCCGGTAGCTCCCATAATCCCCAAGCCGACCCCGATTTCGGCAGCGCCTTTCAGGCCACGGCCAACCGCTTTTGCAGGATCAACAAAGACTGGCTCAACAAGATCGTCGTACACGAATCCTGCCATGTTAGCGGCGGCTTCCGGCATTGATCTTGCGACTTCCACAAAACCTTCACCTGTTTTCCTTGCGACTGTACCTGCTTCCATTCCGGCTCCAACAACACCGTAGAGTGCCTTCATTGCACGACTCTTAATGGATTCCATGCGGCTTCGTACGCCGGCGAAAAATCCACCAAACCGTTGTTCTGCGGCTGCTTTTACCTCGGCAACTTTCCGTTCTCCAGCCTCTGCATATCCTTCTTGTTCGGCTGGTGTTTGATCAGCTGCTCGCTCAATTTCTGTCTCGGAAGCTTCTAAAATGACGTCTTCTGCCTTTTCGGGTCCCTTTTTTGCTGCCTCGGGTCTTGCAAAACGAGGGTCTTCGGCCATTTGTCTGCTACGGGCTGCCGCATCCTCAATCGATCGTGCCATAGAAAAAATAAAGATGAATACGTGACTATTGTATCAATACCCACGTTTCATGGCGGAGAACATGTGTATAAAAGGCGCAGCCCCGCAGCGACGTCGTGTCGTTGCGGGGCGCGTGGTTCGTGGGCGGGGGCTGGGTCTTGGCTCACCCGATGGTCGTCTTGGAGATCCTCCGGAGTCGACGTTGAGTGAGGATGCGTGCACCCGTGGCGAGAAAGGCCACGATGACGCTGACGAGGGCGATCGTCTGGTACTCGAGAGCGATGCTCACGACCCCAGTGCCCGATGCCAGCAGGACCATGTAGGGGAAGATGCGGAGGGCGAGGAGCGCCCACATCTCCCACCAGCCCGATCGTTCGTACTGGATGCTGATCTCTTCTTCCGGAGGGGACTGTCGGGCTCCTCCCTGATGGACTTCGAGTAGACGTAGCGGCGGCATGATGCCTCCTGGGTGCGGGTTGTCGGGTGCGTCTCCGACTCGGGTGAGCGAGTTGGAGAAACAGCCAACGTTAGCATAAAAAGTCGTCGTCGGCAAGTACCGACGACGGCGGGGAAAAACGCTTTATTGCCCGAGTTCTCTTTGATCAACAATGACGGGTTCGTCGAATATTTTTGGAGATCGTAGGGAGGGTGCCGATTCTTCGCGGGGCGCCAGGGCTGGCCGACCACTCAAAAGAGACTCAGCTCCCTTTTGGCCCATCCATTCGACGACTGTCTGTTCGTCAACTCCTTTCGTTCCCGAATCGAGTCCGGTATCCTTGGGCTGTTCTCCTTTTCGGCCGGCAAACTGAGCAATACGGGCGAGTGTCTCACGGTTTGGTTGGCGCATAGTGTGGGGGATTATTATTTATGATTTTACCAAAAATTTTGATCGTTGTCGGCCCCACGGCCTGTGGAAAGACTGGAATGGGTATTGCGCTAGCAAAACGTTTTGATGGGGAAGTGATCGCTGCAGACTCCCGGACGGTTTATCGGGGAATGGATATTGGGACGGCGAAGAGCGTCCCGGACGCGAACCCTCCCCCATTTATGGGGGAGACGGAGGGGGTCTCGATTTCTAACCTCTTCGCCGAGCAGCCTCGCATGGTCGAAGGAGTCCCGCACTGGGGATTCGACCTCGTGGAACCGGATGAACCGTTTTCGGTTTCGGATTTTCAAGCGTATGCCGACAAAAAGATCGCAGAGGTTGTGAAGCAAGGGAAGGTGCCGATTGTTGTCGGTGGAACGGGGTTGTATATTCGGGCCATTTTGGATCGACCGAATTTCGGAGGAGCGACTCCAAGCGCGGAGCTTCGAGCAGAACTCGAAGAGATGACCGATAACGAGCTCCTCGAAGAGATTGCATCGCGTGATCCTGATGCGGCAGCAGCGATCGACGACCGAAATCGTCGACGATTGGTTCGAGCGCTCGAGATTTTGCGAACCACGGGAGGAACACTCGCGGAACATCAAGAGTTCGGGAAACCTCTGTACGATGCACTCCAGATCGGAATCGCAATGGAACGAGAGACGTTGTATATGCGGATCGATCAACGCGTTGACGACATGATCGCGCAAGGACTTATCGACGAGGTGCGTGAGTTGATGAACAAATATGGTGCAGAGAGCCAAGCGATGACTGGCATCGGGTATCGACAGATTGCGGACTTTTTTGCGGGTAAAGAAAAATTGCGCGAGTCGGTACTCCGCATCAAATACGATTCGCACCACTATGCGAAGCGCCAAGAGACGTGGTTTCGACGTGATGTGCGTATTGTGTGGGTAAGTACGATCGACGAAGCAACCAAATTGGCGGACAATTTTCTGAAGCGCTAATGCTTTTGGATACGGTCGAGAAAAGACGAAGAAAAGAACGACGTTAAGCCGTTCTTTTCTGTACTAGTCCAGTGCCTTCTTGAGCGCTTCGGTTGCTGCGTCTGGTTCAGCATTTCCTTTCGACGCCTTCATGATCTGACCCAAGAAGTAGGGAAGAAGCTTAGTTTCTCCGCTTTTGTACCGGGTGACTTCGTTGGGATTTTTGTTGAGGACTTCGGCGACGATGGTATCGAGGGCGTTGCTGTCGCTCACTCTCCCAGCGCCTAGAGTTTCGATTGCTTGTTCGGTATTTACTCCATCGCTTTCCATGAGTTTCACGACCTCGAGCCCTTTCTGCATGCTGAGCTGGTGGTGAGCGATACGGGTGAGAACTTCAGCAAAATTTTCAGGGCTTATCGATGCGTCCTTATATGATTTTCCTTGAGAATTTAGTACTCCAGTGTACTTTGTTAATAACCAACCAGAAACGAATTTCACTAACTTTTGTTGGTCTTCTGTTCGTTCGGTGAACCAATTTTTTGTTTTGAGTTCGGAGAATAGCGCTTCTGTATAGTTTGCCAAGAATTCATCATCAACGATCTGTCGTGCCTCTTCCGCTTTGAGCCCGTATTCCTCGATGAAGCGTGCACGTTTGGCACGAGGAAGTTCGGGGAGTTTTCGTTTGATTTCGGTAACGAGGTCGCGGAGATCCAGCGGTGGAATATCTGGTTCTGGGAAATAGCGATAGTCAGCTGAATCTTCTTTCGTCCGCTGTTCATCGGTGGTCTGTGTGCTGTCATTCCAGCCACGCGTCGTCGTGATCATCGGTGGTGTACCAGCTTCCCACAGGGCGGTTTGGCGTTTGATTTCGTACTGGATCGCGCGCTCGATCGCACGGAAGGAGTTGATGTTTTTTATTTCCGTTTTGGGATTGAGTGGTCCGATCGGCAATCCTTTTTCATCGATCTCGCGGAGGGACACGTTGACGTCGCATCGAAGATGACCACGTTCAAGATCGCCGTCGGAAATACCAAGGGTGCGCACGAGGAGACGGAGTTCTTGCACGTACGCTTTTGCCTCGGCGGCGTTTCGGAAGTCGGGCTTCGTGACGATTTCGCACAGGGGAACGCTCGAGCGATTGAAGTCGATGTATGCCTTTCCGTTGTCGCCGTGGATATTCTTCGCGGAGTCTTCTTCCAAATGCATGCGTTCGATGCCGATTCTGGATGTTTCCTCGCCGGGAACGTCGACCAAGAGCTCGCCATCACGCATGATGGGAAGATCGAACTGCGAGATTTGATATGCCTTCGGAAGATCGGGGTAGAAGTAATTTTTTCGATCAAACTTGGAATGTTCGGTGATTGTTCCCTTCAGTGCGAGCCCAAGAAGGATCGCAAAACGAATCGCTTCCGCATTGGGCACGGGGAGCGTGCCAGGATGACCAGTACAAATAGGACAGACGTTCGTATTGGGAACGCTGGTATCCCCGTGCGCACTGCATCCGCAGAACATTTTGGTTTTTGTTCGGAGTTCAACGTGCGTTTCAAGTCCAATGACGGGTTCGAGAAGCATAGGAAGGGAGTGGGGTAGGAAGTAGGCGGTAGGTTAGCCATCCGGCTACTCCCTACGTATTACTCCCTGCACCCTCGGGTTTCTCGCCCACTTTACCAGAATTCGTAGAGAGGTACAGCACGGTATGGGCCGCAATCATTGGCGGTAGAATGATAATTTGAACGACGGTGAGGAGAACATCGAGCCAGAGGGGAGTATGTTCCAGAAGGAGCGATTCTAGTGGAGTATCGGTGAGCGAACTTCCAATCGACACAATCGCGCTGCCCACGGCGGTATAGACGATGACGAAGGCGAGAACGATGGCAAGAAGTCGCCAGGCAATTGGCCAGAAATTTGCCTGGACTCGTGCTCGCGATGCGGCGAGGGCCGAGATGGGACCATGACCACCAAGGACGACCTCTTCGCTGGTAAATGTTAGGAGGACGGTTGCGATGATTCCTGGAATGATAAGGAGAATATACCCCGCAAATTGAATGAGTGCGGACAAGAAGACAGCGATGAGCAACCAACTGAGGACACTCATGGCGTGGGTGCCGACGCTACGAGGATCCGGCGCTTTTTTGGGATGCGTGGTGCGGTAGCTGATCGGCGTCATCATGGCGGCAGTCGCCCAGCAAGAGAGCGCAACGAACAACACATTCACGACCGCCGACGCAATGTCGCCGACGACACCAGTGAGTCCTTGAATGCCAAAAAGAAGAAGAAGGGGAAAGAACAGGTACCCAGCAAAGCCGTACAGTTCTCCGGCAAACCGTTTGGTGAGCGTGAGGCTGTAGAGCAAGATATCGAATGCTCCAGGGATTTCTCCGGTTACATTTTCCGGCGAGTCGGGAGGATTATCGTTTGGCGACGCTGTCATAGAGGTAATACGTCGCCAGGCTGTAGAGCGGCATCACAACGGCGTTCAGGATAAAGAGACTTAATGTGAGGCCGATAGAAATAAGTTTGATCGCGAGCGCCGACAGGGCAGGTGCTGCAAACGACAGCATGATCGTGGCGCTGATGTTGAGGACTAAACTGAAGCCGATCACGATGAGCGAGATGATCGCGTTTGGAACGAAGAGGCGGATCGCGACCGCCCACCAGTTACCACGAACATATGTGCGAGACTGCTTGACTGCTTTGCGAAGTGCGGCAAAGGAAAACTTTCCAACGTTTCCTTCCAGCACAAGAACATACTGAGCGAACGCGAGCTCAATGCTGTAGCGGACTAATGTATAGACTGCGCCAATGAAACCGGCGAAGAGGAGAAGAACACCGAGAATGCCCAACACGGCACCCATCGTTCCCGTTCCACTGTTGAACACCATGATGAGGATTCTTGGCAGGATCATGACGACAGCGGCGGCAATGAGGACGATTGCGATTAAAGCCGAGAGCACAAACAACGATGGAATAACCTTCCACGATTTTTTTCCAAGCGCCACGTGATCCGGTGTACTGCCCTTCGCGCGCGCATCAATGGTGTAGATCAAGCAGGCGGCGATCCACAGGCTGGCGAGCGTCGTTGTGATCAAGCCGATGACGTTTGTGGTGATGTAGGCGATGGTTTCGTTTGTTGGCGTGAATTCGTCAATGCCGAATGGTGCAATGTATCCCGATAACAGGAACGGCGCTGCGGCAACGATCACCCAGAGGGTAATGCCGATGAGTTCTTTAAAATGACTGCGGTAATGTTCAACGGTACGGTCGATGAGGGAACCAAGGGTAATCAGTTGGGCCATAAAAGAGATGATCGTTTGAGTGCAGTATACAGGAAAACCTATCCTGTTGTGCCAAATCCACCCCGATCCTGCAATCCCCATTCTTGCGGCTCGGCAAAGGTTGCTCGGGTTATGGGAACGAACATACCCTGGGCGATTCGTTCGCCACTTTCGACAGTATACGGTTCGGTTCCGATGTTGTGGAGTGAAAGTTTGATCTCGTCGTTTGGACCACAGTAATCGCTATCGATAATCCCGATGCCGTTACTGAGCCGAATGCCTTTTTTGGCATTGCTCGATCGGGGAGCGAGCAGAAGAACGTGGTCGTTCGGAACGTTGACGACGAGTCCCGTGTTGAACATCGTACGTTCGTTTGGCTGCAACGTCGCTCCTTCCAAAACAGCGATATCAAAGGCACATGCACCAGCGGTTTTGTATTCGGGCAGTGGAACATTGGGAGAGAGACGACGGATGTTGATGATCATAGGTGTTGTCAGGGTACTGGAGTCGCAAGAAAATTTCGATGGTTTATCCACGAAAAATTTCGTTATCCCCACACCGTCGTTGACCATGATTTTTTACCGTGTACAGTGCGGAGCGTGATGCACGAGCCATCGCGCTTCACCACAAAAACCACACGATCGCCATGCTTGGTCGTGTGGTTTTCGTTTTGTATCTCTCCCCATAAACGTCGAACGCGCCCGGCTTTTCAGCTCGGGCGCGTCGTGCACGTCGATCGTGATCGATGTGGTGTGCGTGTGTGGGGAAGACGCCGGTTCGTGTGACTACGAGGCCGCGAGCTCCAGGCTCAGACTCGTCAACCCGACGCAGAGAAGGACGAAGTTGTAGAGCGTGTGCACGGCGATGGTCACGCCGATCGGACGCCAGAACTTGCCCTCCATGCCACCGCACTTCATGTACGAGAAGCACAGGATCATCCCCAGGACTCCCTGGGCCGGGATCGTCGCCAGGCCGCCGTGAATGTAGCCGAAGATGATTGACGACACCAGAGCGACCCAGATGCCGACGCGGTGTCCAGGCCAGATCTTGCCGACCACCGAGAGCGGCGCGCGGAAGATCAGTTCCTCGATCACCGAGTTCAGCGGCGCGCCGAGCAACAGGAAGATGAGGAAGATGATCTGGTACTCCAGGGGCTTGCCCTCGATCTCCAGCCAGTCGGGTACGAGTCGCGTGCCGACGATGGTGCTGGTGATCTGCTCGACGATGCTCCCCACGATCACATAGACGAGTACGAGAGCGGTGATGAAGCTGATGTGAAGGAGGTAGCTCTTGGGCTTGTTGTAGAGCCAGATGATGAACTTGGGCAAGGGTTCTCCGGGGAAGTGAAACGAACAACGGATAATAGCAGAAAAATATGCAAAAAGCAAGAATATTCCTTGCTGGAGATCTGAAAAACGGGATTTTATTGCTTAAAAAATGTGTCGTACAAGAATGAGGCAACCAGGTGTTCCGGGTCGGCTTTTTGTCACCCTCCGCTATATGGGGGGTATAATGAACATAGACTCTGTTTCAGGATGAGCGCCGAATCTCTTAAACAGCGTGTATTATTTTCCTTACAAATTCTATGCCATCATTGCCGGGCACGTTCCTTTGCTCTTTGTCCGTATGCTCACTAGCTTTTCTTTCACTTTTACAGATGTTACCAAGAACGGTTGATGCAGCATCGGAGACGATTCCAATTTACGTCACATTCGTTACGCATAACGAACAGCCCGACAGCGGGCGTTATCCGGATTTCGAGCACGATGAAGATGCCTTTTGGGAATATCGCGAAGGGTTAGTTGCCTATGCGGACATGCTTTACGATGAGGGCGTTGCGTACAATTGGCAGTCCGCGTGGAATTTCCTTCTTGCCGCAACCAAATACGATAAAGGGACTTCGTCGACAAACGGTAAAAATATCGTTCGATATCTTCAGGAAGATCTTGGTTTTTTGGTGAACGTCCATGGGCATCCCTCAACGTATAACGAAGCTGACGTTGTGTATCTCATTGATGCACTAGGTGCTGCGCCGTCAGGAATTATGGGCGGATTTGTGGCGGCTCCTGCGTC
>JBBUEW010000082.1:0-3831 GCA_038078095.1 Patescibacteria group bacterium
GCCTTTCACGATCTCGCCGAAGTTCTGGTTGGCGACGTTCCAGACTTCACCACTGCAGACCTCGCTGGTACGCACTTCCGCACCGCCGAAGAAAAGTCGATACAAGAACAATGGGCGAATCAACGTGTCCTCGAGGCACTTCCCGATGGTCTTCGCCTCGAGGCAGAGCGGGCACTAAGGATCCTCGCCGATATAAGCAATGAACAAACCCGATTCTTTCACATGCTCGATAAGATCGAACCCATTATCTCCGTTTGGCGCTACATCAGCCATCATCGAGAAACCCTCGATATCAACGCATTCCTCGAGGCTATGTCTGACTTCTTTACGAATCCAAAAGTCATTGGAACGTGTGTCAATGAAGAAATTCGAGGATTGATCACGCATCTGCAATCAAAAGAAGCGGCGCAAAAATTCTTCATCAACGACCAGGCATCCGATCGTCTTCACGCACTTCTTGCCCAACCAATGATCATGATTCAAAACTAAGTTTTAAAACTTAGTTTTGATTGCCGGTGATACACTGTACGCACTATGTCCGTTCTGGCGTCGGCAAAATTGGTTCCAAATCTCTTTGCGAAAGATATTTCTCGCGCGGCAACACGTGATGGTTTTGGACGTGGCCTCGTGGAGGCAGGCAAGAAAAACGAGGCGGTCGTCACACTTTGTGCGGACCTCACTGAATCCACCCGCGTCCTTGAATTTAAACAAGCATTCCCCGATCGCTTTATTCAAATGGGTGTTGCCGAACAGTCCCTCGCTGCGATTGCATCTGGCATGGCGCTGGCTGGCAAAATTCCGTTTATCGCCAGTTACGCAGCCTTCTCCCCCGGTCGCAACTGGGAACAGATCCGCACGACAGGATGTCTCCAAAACGTAAACCTCAAGATCGTTGGAAATCACGCCGGCGTTTCGGTGGGCCCTGATGGCGCAACGCATCAAATGACCGAGGATATCGCGTTGATGCGCGTCCTTCCCAACATGATGGTTCTTTCGCCATGCGATGCCATCGAGGCCGAAAAAGCAACGATCGCCGCCGCAACGATCGATGGACCCGTTTACATTCGCTTGAGTCGTGAAGCCTCGCCAACGTTTACAACAAAAAAGACCCCATTCGAGGTCGGTAAAGCACAAGTACTAACAAAAGGTGACGACGTTGCGATCATCGCCACTGGTCCTCTGGTGTATGAAGCGCTCAAAGCGGCGCGAGATCTCAAAAAAATGGAGATTGACGCTCGAGTCATCAACTGTGCAACAATCAAGCCTCTCGATAGTGAAACGATCGTGAAGGCGGCAAAAGAATGTGGAGCGATTGTTACACTCGAGGAAGCGCAAATCGCCGGCGGATTTGGCGGCGCAATTTGCGAACTTCTTGCAGAAGAATTCCCTGTTCCAGTCATCCGTCTTGGCCTCCACGATGAATTCGGACAATCCGGAACTGCAGCAGAGCTGTTGGAACACTATCAACTCACGGCACCTTGGATCGTGAAAGCAGCAAAAGAGGTTATTAAAAAGTCCCTCAAACGATAACGACGACCTCTTCGTGGGTCGTCGTTCGTTCGAAGAGACTCTGTGACGGCGGTCAAGCCGCCATTCGAGCTTCTTCGAGGATCCTCGTCGCGAGGTCGCGGGCACCGGAAGGGTTCCGTCCGAGCATGCCCACGACTTCGGAACGCTTGGGGTGCTCGGCGGCGATCGCAGCTTCGAAGTCGGAACGGAGCCCGTTGGCTTCGGAAGTCCGCCGATAGCCGTCGAACTCTCCTATCACGTCGCCGAGCATGCGGATCGCCTGTTCGAGGAGAGGGATCTTGATCATGGAGCGCTTCTCCGGTGGGCTTGAGGGAGGAGGAAATGGCGGGATTTGTGGCGGGAACCGCCCTAATAATAGCAAAAATTTGGCTTTTTGTCTACTATAGAGCGCATATGGAACCCATTCGTCTCAATAAGTACCTCGTCGATGCTGGCGTCTGTTCGCGCAGAGAAGCGGATCGGCTCATTACCTTGGGGAAAATCCTTATTAACGGCGGAAGAGCAGAACTCGGACAGAAAGTTGATGGCAGTGAAAAAATCGTGGTCGCGGGGAAACTCGTCGGAAAGCCACCAGAAAAACACGTCTACTTAGCCTTCCACAAACCGGTGGGCATTATTTGTACGTCGGATCCCAAAGCAAAGGACAATATCGTACAGGCAGTGAAGTATCCGGAACGTATCTTCCACATTGGCCGCCTTGACGTTGCCTCGTCGGGCCTTATTTTGCTCACCAACGATGGAGACGTTGTCAATAAAATTCTGCGGGCCGAAGGAAAGCACGAAAAGGAGTACGTCGTGACGATCGACCGAACCGTCACGCCACAATTCGTTCATACCATGGCCACTGGCGTGGAAATCATGGGCCGAAAAACATTACCGGCTAAAGTTTCCAAACTTGGTGACACCTCGTTCGCCGTCACGCTCATCGAAGGGCGCAACCGACAAATTCGTCGCATGTGTGAAGCGATGCACGTCAACGTCAAACGATTGGAACGTATCCGCGTCATGAACATCGAGCTCGCCGACCTGCCGGTTGGAAAGTGGCGCCACCTCACACCAAGCGAAGAAACGCAGCTTTTGAAAATGCTTGGGAAATAAACTCACTCCGTCATTGCGAGGCCAAAGATCATCCGTTGGCCGAAGCAATCCACTCAAGTAGATTGCTTCGTCGGCTTCGATAAACTCAGCCTCCTCGCAATGACAGATTATGCATCCACTGATCCTTCTTCTCTTTGTTCTTTTCCTGGGAACCATGGCGTGGGGAGCACTGCTCGCCGCCCCGTGGGTACCGACGTTAAAAAAACAACGTGATCTCCTCATCGATAACCTCGCGATTAATGAGCGATCGGTTATTTACGATCTGGGTTGTGGGAGTGGTTCGATCCTCTTCGCTTTCTCCGACCGCTATCCCAACGCCACGTGTATCGGATACGACGTCGCCCTCTTCCCTCTTCTCCTTGGTTCCCTAGTCAAAATGCGCCATCCAAAGAAGTATCGAAACGTGCACTTACGCTTTGGAAACTTTTTCAAAAAGACGGTCACCGATGCTGATGTTGTCGTGGCATTTCTCATGAAAAACGTTTACGACAAGTTTTTTGCGCAGCTCACGCGTAATCTCCGCCCTGGAACCATCGTCGCCATCGAAGCCTGGCCGTACGACAAACACTCCCCCACCCAGGTTATCACCGGCGACAAGCTTGTGCCGTGGTACGTCTACCATCTGTAGGCGGTATACTTGGGGGGTATGATGCCTCTTTTCATTCTTCCCTTTGATCATCGCAGCGGATTAACGCACGAACTTTTTCAAGTCGCGTATCCGCCCAACGCGAGCATCGCCAAACAGATTACGGCGCTGAAGAACGTCATCTTCGAGGGATTTTTAGCAGCGCATGCTAAGGCAAAAAAAGAAGGCGAACTCGGGATTCTCGTGGATGAAGAGTTTGGAAGCACTATTCTCGCGAAAGCAAAGTCCCTCGGTATTACGCACATTGTTTCTACAGAAACGAGCGGCGGAAGCACATTTGGCTTCATTCACGGCAAAGGATTTGGTCGTGCGTTGATCAAGCGGGACCCCACATACGCCAAGGCGCTCGTGAACTACAACATTGGTGACGACGACCATAATGAGGAGAAGATGAAGAAACTTCGTGATCTTTCGGAGTTCTGCCAAGAAGAACGGATTCCCCTCATGCTGGAGCCGCTGATCCATGGCAAGAAATCCCGTTTGAGCATGGCGACGACCATGATGAAGGACATGCACGCCCATGGAATTCGACCCGCGGTCTGGAAGTTGGAAATGCT
>JBBUEW010000083.1:0-5329 GCA_038078095.1 Patescibacteria group bacterium
ACGCGCATGATTATTTGCGCGATGAGTGGATTCCCGATAAGCACATACAAACTTAACGCAATCGCCGGCAACAGAAGATCACCAACAGATCCAAGCGTCAGATGTGTGCCTAAAACGATAAAGAAAATAACAAGGAAAAAATCGCGCAACGAACGAATTTTTGCTTCGATTTCGTGTTGGAATCCTGTTCCGGCCAAAGAAACACCGGCAAGCAAAGCACCAATTTCGATACCAAATCCAAAGTATTGCAGGGCACTCGCAATCATGAAGCACCAGCCTAACGCGATCAGGAAAAGTAGCTCTTGGCTGCGTGCGGCATACGAAAAAATCTTCGGCACAACAAGCTTTGCTAACACCCACAACACAAAAATTGCGACGATACCCTTGCCAAGAGATACCGAGAGAATCGTCCGTACATCTCCGCCGTCTTGCAACGCAGCAAGAACAAGAAGAATAATCATTGCAATAAGATCCTGCACAATGAGCATACCCACTGCAATACGTCCGTACAGCCGATCAAGATCTTCTTTATCGGTGAGGAGCTTTACGATAATGATGGTTGACGAAAAAGAAAACGCGACACCTAAAAACAGCGACGTTCCCATTGGAATATTCATCCATAACGCGATGCTCGTTCCGATCACCGATGTCACAACGACCTGTGCGAACCCGGCGATCATCGCCACGCGCCCGACGTCTTTTACACTCCGCCAATTCAAATTGAGTCCAACAATAAACAACAAGAATGCAATGCCGATCGACGACATCGTTTCAAACACATCAAGTGATTGTGCAAGATCGAACATACCTGGCCCCACCACAATACCGGTCGCGATGTACGCAATAATGAGTGGCTGATGAAGTCGGTACGCAATCAACGAAAACAATCCAGCAGTCATCATGACCGCAGCAATTTCCAGGAAAAGTGAATTCATCATAGGACGTGAATACCCAAAGGATATCACGGCCGCATGTTACGCAACCTGTTTCACGTGCAGATGCCGTCGCATCTCTTGAACGATCTGCGAGTGGCGCGACATTTCTCCTGCCGACGCCTTCGCGCGAGCAACAAGTCGCTCCAGTTTTCGCAGTTTCTTTTCGTAATACACTCCTCCTCGTGCCTTTGCGGCTTCGAGCGCACGCATCCCTTGTGCAAATCGTGCCTCGAACATTCCAAAGTCAAACACACCTTTTTCGATGCGATTCTTGACGAGCACTTCGACCGGTGGCTTCCGAATGCCTCGAACAAGTCCCACAACACTCAAAATTTTGAGAACATAAAAACTTACATCGTATTCCCACCAGTAAAAACCTTGATTAGCAGACGAACGATAATGATGGTGATTATTATGCCAGCCCTCGCCGAGTGTGATGAGTGCGAGGAACCAGTTGTTTCGACTCGTATCGGTCGTCGCAAATCGTCGACGTCCAAACACGTGTGACAATGAGTTGATTGTGAATACCCCGTGATACAGCAAAATCGTCGACAAAAAGAAACCGATGAACAACGCACTCCATCCGCCAATGGCGAGGATGAGAATCGCGAGAAGTGCGGGAGGAACCAAGCAGTATTTGTCGAGCCATCGTAGCTCGGGATAGATCGAGAAGTCGGTGATTCGATCAGTTGGCGTCGATTTATATTTGTCCGACAAAAACCAACCGACATGGCTCCACCAAAATCCTTTCCGCGGCGAATGAATATCTTCAGGCTGATCGGCGTACAAATGATGGTCACGATGATGACCCGCCCACCACAACACACCTTTCTGCGCTGCCAATGTTCCCCCAAGCGCCATCACAAATTGCATCCCTCGCCCAAGTTTGTACGATCGATGCGCAAAGTAGCGATGATATCCCGCGGTGATAAAAAACATTCGCACGACATACAACGCGATGCACAACACTACACTCCCCCACGTCACTCCCGTCACCAGCGCGAGCAACGGAACAAAATGCATCAGGAAAAACGGAATCGACGATAGCCAATTCACCCGTTCATCCTCTGCTCGCCCATCCTCCGTCTTCATAATGAACCCAGTCTACCATTGAAGCTACAAATTCCTAACCTCTGTTTATCGAAGACGAGGTTTTCTTGATTCAATGCCTTCGCGAGATGGGTGAATTTCTCGGAACGGCTCAGCATCTTGGATCGCTGCTGGAAACTTCTTCCGAAGCTCTGCAGGAGAAAGTCCAACAACCCACGCCGTCCACTCTGCGACTCCTTCCGGATCCCCTGCGTCGAGAAACGCTTGCTCTTGGTCAAGCACGCGTGCAGCGTATTCTGGTCCGAACACAACGGTTTTCTCTTCACGTCTCCAAGACGCACCCCCCGGGATGTCCAAGGAACGAAGCGCGGGATCGTACCGAAATGCGGGGGTGAAGAGGCCAAACATGGATCAATCATACCACGTACATCCCGAAGAAACGTGAAGACCCGACGCCGCATCTCCCGCGTATTCGGGATCTGAGTACCACCTCTCGACTTTGTCTGCCGCGATCTTTCCGGAATAAAAAACTTCCCCGTCAAATTCGACGGAGAAGCTTTTGGTGACCCTACCGGGAATCGAACCCGGATTTAGGGCTTGAGAAGCCCCTGTCCTGACCGTTAGACGATAGGGCCGGAAAAGCGGAGGGAGTATAACAAGAGTTTTTCAAAAGGCAAAGGGGAAAATGAATGGATTGAGGGGAAAATGACGAGAGCTATCTGTCAACAATCTACAGACAGCCATTCCCTAATCTAAAACCTGGGCGTATATTCGTAGGAATTTTTATCAATAATATAAAGATTATGTGTGGAATCATGGGAGTGGGTGACGGAGATGCTGTCAATACTATTATTAACGGACTATCGATTCTGGAAAGTCGAGCACACGACTCTGCCGGCGTGACAACGGCCAGCGATCATGGGGTTCTTCAGATCATCAAATTTACCAAAAGAAACCAAATACGACAGAATCACATCGCATACACTTTTAAGAAACATGACGACCCGGCACCGCATCTCCCGCGTATTTGGGATCTGTGATACCGGGTCTCGTTGTCTGGGCCTGGCGCAACTACGCCAAGGTCTCTCTCAGGTACCTGTTGAACTCAGTGGCGTAGGCACGCTCCCAGAACTCTGCAGCTCCGTACCAGAGGGGGAGAACTTCCCCCTCCTTCAGTCCGAAACGCTTCTTCGCAAAGCTAGAAAAGCCGATCGGCGCCTCAGGCGGCACGTACGATCGCGGCGGAAAACTATTCACCTTCGGACTCGATGCCATTGCGCGCTGTGGCCCCCTAAAGCCGGGGACATTCCCCATCTCAACGGTCCGTGCGAACGCAACGGAGAGATCCCAGGCCTCTGTCGTGAAGGAAACTTCCCTCGAACGGGCGCTCCTGATGATGTCTCCGAGGGCATCCAACAAGTACGCGGGCCGAACGAGGGCCGTTTCATCGGGACACTGCATCACCGAGGACCCTACCAGCCCACCCAGAAAGTTGGCGTACGCAATCTGATATCTGTACTCGATCCTCGCCCCTGCATCGCCCGACCGTTCTTTCAGCTTCTGGAGGTTCTCGGCAGAAGACAGGGGGCTGAGCGTGAGCGCGAGCTCGGTATCGAAACGCCGAACCCAGAAGCAATCGT
Organism: Patescibacteria group bacterium; assembly: GCA_038078095.1. Taxonomy (GTDB): domain Bacteria; phylum Patescibacteriota; class Patescibacteriia; order UBA9934; family UBA9934; genus CAIKHN01. The sequence goes on from JBBUEW010000083.1 coordinate 3,626, forward strand.
TCGGAACCCTCCCAAGCTCACCCCGGAGTTTGAGCTTCCGAACCACCGCTTCGGCAGGCGCATCGCCGCCGGACGAAGGGACGAGAGCGAGCACGATGTGGTCGCGCTTCTTCCATACCGGCGTACAGAACCCCTGAACCGACCCAAAGGGGACCAGAGATTCGGAAGCACTGCCACACCACGGCTCTGCGAGAGCGAGTCCTCTCGCAGAGAGCAATGGTGTGATCGAGACGAAGTACTCCCGCAGCCGTCTGCGGTCCGCATCCACCACCGTGCTCAGATCAACGACCCCCAGCCAGGGGTCTTCGTCCCCCCACTGTGACCCTCCGGCGTAGGTACCGGGCCCAGGATCGCCATCCCCGTACTCCGTAGGCCGATCGAAAATCGCCAAAACCTCATCGAGCGTCTGCTGAAACATGACACACTCCACTGCCAAGGGTTCGCAGTCTTCCTTTTTCGGAGAACACAAGCAGAAGTACTGCTACCGGTCTCCAAAAGTAAGGACCAAATAATGTAGCAGAATACAGGGAATCACTCAAGTTACCGAGCTGCAGTCCCCGAAAAAAACTAAACTGTCATTCTTTTGCTTAAACTGTCAATAATCCACAAACAGTGCTTTGCATGTCTTGGATACCGATGTACATTGATAAGTACATTTGCCAATAATACAAACAATATGTGTGGAATTGTTGGGGTCGTTGGAGACAAAAATGCTGTCAATACTATTATTGACGGTTTATCCATTCTGGAAAGCCGAGGGTACGATTCCGCTGGATTAGCAACGATGAGCGCCCAAAACGCCATCGTGACCACCAAGTATGCCAGTGGGAATAATGGAAATGCGGTTGGGAGGCTGCGGGAACATGTTGCCGATCATGCTGGTAATTCTGTTGGCATCGGCCATACCCGTTGGGCGACGCATGGTGGGAAAACCGACGAAAATGCCCACCCGCACAACGATGCTAAAAACCGTCTCGCACTTGTTCATAACGGCATCATTGAAAACTCGCACGCCCTAAGAGCAGATCTGGAATCGAGTGGCATCGTGTTCCGATCTCAGACGGATACCGAGGTGATCGCACAGCTTATCGGCAAATACCTCGACGACGGTGAAAATCTCGAGACCGCCACCAAACATGCTTTGGGAAGACTCGAGGGAACATGGGGCATCGTCATCACTTCCCCCCTTCTCCCCAACACCCTCATCGCCGCCCGCAACGGCAGCCCTCTCGTGGTAGGCGTGGGCAAAGGAATGATGTACGTCGCGAGCGAGCCTTCGGCATTCAACAATCACACCCGCGAATTCATCGCATTACAAAATGGCGAGTTCGCACTCATTCGTGCCGACGGAACAACACTCGATACCTCCCGCGTGGAACTTGCTCCCGAAGAAGTCATCGAACTCTCCCCCGCGCCTTTCGAACACTGGACGTTGAAAGAAATCATGGAGCAGCCGGACGCTCTTGCCCGCACCCTCAACCACGGTGCTCGTCTGCCGAATGATCTCGAGGTGAAGCTCGGTGGACTCGAACGGAACAAAGACATGTTGCTTTCGATCAAGCATCTCGTCATCGCGGCGTGTGGCACGTCATATCATGCTGGATTGTACGGCGCACTCGGCATGCGTGCGCTCAAAGCGTTCGATACGGTGCAGGTGGTCGACGCGTCCGAACTCACCTCGCATCACTTTGCCCAAGAAGGCGC
>JBBUEW010000084.1:0-4780 GCA_038078095.1 Patescibacteria group bacterium
GAAAGAGCGTGAGCCCGGCCGCGGTTGGTTCGTGGAATGATGCACTCGCGCCAGTACCACCAAAGTCTCCGTATCGTGCAAAGGCGTGAACAGCCGTGCTCGCCAGATGCTGTCCGCGCAATCGATGCGCCACCATGTCCGAAAGCGCGAGAAGGTTCTCATGAATTTCGTCCAGAGTGAGGAGATCACGTGGGAATGTGTATGAATGACCCACGGATTTCGGATCCTCTTCTGCGGCGTTCACATGATCGTCTCCAATGCCGCGTGCGGAGTTCCAGAGAAATGTTGCACAATGTGGCCCAAATTCCTGAACCAGTCGATCGTGCGGGATAGCGCGAAGTGACCGTATCGATATCACACCCATCACTTCGAGTCGTTTCTGTAAGCGTCGCCCGATGCCGCAAATCTCTCCTAAGGCGCGAGAAGCGACGAAATCTGCGGAATTTTTTGGATCGACGTACGTGATGCCGTTGGGTTTTACCGATTCGCTTGCGAGTTTCGCGACCATTTTATTTGCAGCGATGCCGATCGATGCGGTGCATGCCTCACCGATTCGATGAATGATTTCATCACGGATAATTTGAGCAAGAACGATCGCTCCAAATTTGTCTTGGGCAGCCGTCGTGATATCAGCAAATGCTTCGTCAGTGCTGAATTGTTCCACGGCATCGCAGTATTCTCGGAGAATGCAAAGAAAGCGATGGGTAATGTCCGCGTACTTTCGAGGATCACCGGGAATGATGGGAAGATTAGGAATAATACGAAGCGCTTCCCACGTACCCATGGCTGTCTTTACGCCCAAAAGTTTCGCCTCGCGTGATGCCGTGGTTACGACAGATCGGGTATGTGTAAGATCGTAAAGGTTTGTTCGCTCTCCTTGGCGTGTACCGGCGTCACGGTCGATACGTCCTTTTCCTTTTCCGGCGACAGCGAAAGCTTTTCCTCGTAAGAAAGGATTTGCTTGGGCCTCGACGGAGGCAAAGAAGGAGTTGAAATCGATGTGCAAGATGATTCGAGACATATTTCTGGATTCACTCGATGCGAAACGCAAACGCACCTCGGGAACGGGGAGGATCGGCGGTCCAGATAGTCGTTTGTTCATCCGGCTCAGAAACGTCGCGACGGCAAAATGAAATTTTGCCTGCGACTGTCTTCGGCGGATTTACAAACGACTATCCGGACCGCCTCACGGCTCAACGCTTATCGAGGAGCGCGAGGGGGAGGCGCAAGTTGTCCTCGAATCGTCTTGCTTTGGGACGAGGTAGAGAACGGGAACGAGAAACGCGGGTGGTGAGGATTTCGCTGAGGGAAAAGGTGAAACGCGAGCCGCTCTTCCGACGATTGCGCATAGAATACAAATAATTACTCACTATAAAATTCCACAATCCGCCACTGCAGGGTTCCTGTGTCGAATCGAAGTTTCATGAACAGTGTTTGGTTGGAAACGGAGAAGTAAAAGATTCGAGTTTCTCCTTCCTTGGTGCTGTGCACGAGGTTCACGTGTTGTATGGCGTATGTTTTGGTACCCCAATGAACTGTTGTGGGCCGAACTTTGGTCCCCACGAACTCCACATGAACATTGACGGGTTCGTTGAGGAGTTCGTGAACAGACATACGAGTTATGGCTTTGGTAAATAGGCAAACCATTTTTTCGTCAGCGCAGCTTCGATATCAATGTCCATGTTTTTGGCGAAGAGAAGAACGTAGGCAAAGACATCAGCAATCTCGTCGGCAAGTGCTTTTTTCGCTTCGAGCTCCGAAGCGGCTTTTCGCCGAGTTCGATTGGTGAGCATAAGGTGTGCTCGCGTCATCTCTCCAAATTCCTCTTGGAGCTTGAGGAGAAACCAATCGTTGGTATACGTCACACCGAATTCTTGACTGTACTGACTCGCGACATGTTCTACGTTCGCGGTGAGCTCTGGAAGATTCATAGCGCTGTTATGCGGTAAGGCGACCGACGAGGAGTGTGCGGACGTGTTGGCGAAAGCGACGACGATTGAGGAAGAGACGGATCTGTTTGCCGAGCTCGTGTCGTTTGGTGTGGAACGGTGAGGTGCGATAAGCAAGGGTCACCGCGTGGTGCCGTAAAGTAATATTATTCATATGTGCGAATAATTCTTTAGACTGTCGAAAAACGTCGCATGACTGCTCGGACAACTCCTTGAATGTTTAAGTCTCCTTTGATGATGATCGGTTGCATGGTGCTATTGGCAGGTTGGAGACGGATATGGCCAGGTTCTCGGTAGAAACGCTTGAGCGTGGCGTAGGCATTGTCGAGAAGTGCTACGACGATGTCCCCGTTCTTTGGTGAAGGATTACGCTCAACGATGACGTAGTCACCATCGAAAATGCCATCTTCGATCATCGATCGTCCTTTCACTTTGAGGATGTAGGAATTGAGGGGATCGACGACGAAGTCTGCTGGGACGGCCATTGCTTCGTTGTCTTCCACTGCTTCGATCGGTTCACCGGCGGTGATGAGACCGGCCAGGGGAAGCATGATAGCAAGGGGAGACATAGGTTCGGTCTCGACAAGCTCGATCGAACGCGCCTCCCCTCGGTCGCCGGTATTGATGATCCCTTTTTCGCACAACGTCTTGATGTGTTGGTGGATGGTGGCGGGGGATGACAGACCAAGCTTCTCGGCAATTTCGCGGTAGGATGGGGTGTACCCATGTTTGCGAACAAACCCCTCGATACAGTCTAAAACCTCTCGTTGTTTTTTCGTCAGTGGTGGAAGTTGAGGCATAGGCGTTCGCTTTATGTTCGTATCATAGACGAACGAAAAACGAACGCAAGATGCGTGGTGTGGATAAGCGGTTTATGGTAGTGTCTTCGCGTAAGATTGCTTCTATTTTTATGTTAAAAGTCGTCGAAGCACCACTCGCTGGTCATCCTGATAAGGTGTGTGATCAGATCGTCGAATCGGTCGTCGACGAATATTTGCGTCGCGATCCGCTAACGCGCATGGACATTCAAGCGCTTGGCAGTAATGGGATGGTGATGCTCGGTGGTGTGGTGGATTCGCGTGCCGATTTTGATGCTGCGGCCGTGGGACGAGCGGCATATGTGGCAGCAGGCTACAACGATGCCATCGAACTTTTTGTAAACTTGGATAAACCGACGGAAGATAACGCACGAACCATGGTGCGCGGCGGAGCACAGGGCACTGCGATCGTTCATGGATACGCCACAAAAGAGACACGAGAAATGTTGCCACGTGCCGTGGTCTACGCCAATTTGATTGCTCGCCGCATCGACGATCTGCGCAACAACGATCAGCGTTTTTCATGGCTGCGACCGGACGGAAAAGTGCAGGTTGCTACCGAGGGTGATCGTTTGCGTGCTGTAACGGTGATCGTAGAGCACGATTCGTCGATGGATCTTTCGATCGTCCAATCACAAATTGTTGACGAAGCAATCGCGCCATCGCTCCCTTCGATCGAGGGCGTGACGATTTTAGTAAATTCTGGAGGATCATTTACGCAGGGTGGGTTTGGCGCGAACGCTGGCGTGTCGGGCCGAAAAGTTCTCGCCGATTCATATGGAGGACTCCTGCCACACGGTGGTATGGGACTTGCCGGCAAAGATCCGCTCAAGCCAGGTCGTTCGGGAACATACATGGCGCGTTTTGCAGCGAAGACATTGGTGAGCGAAGGTGTCGCCTCGAACGTGCTCATCACCGCGATGTACGCACTCGGCATCGCTGAGCCACTCGTGCTTTCTGCCAAGTCCGGTAACGGCGACGACTTAACCGACATCGTCAAACAACGTTTCGATTTTCGTCCGGAAGCCATCGTAGAACGTCTCGGTCTTCGTCGCCCGATCTATTCGATGAGCGCCACCTACGGCATGTTCGGCCGCGCTGGTTTGCCGTGGGAAGATATCGACGTCGAGAAGTAGCGAACACGATCGGATCATCGTGCGCCGTTGTATACTAACGACATGAAATCCTCTCGTCTTACGTTTGTTCTTCTGACGATCGTTGTTTTAACGTTTTCCGTTTTCTTTATTGTGTCGCAAGAACCGGAAGCACAAGAGGTAACGAGTGTTGATGGTGTGGTCACTGTTACGGGGCTCACACGAACGGCGCAAGATTTTACGGTTGACGTTGTTGACGGATCGAAAACAGGTGAGCCATTGTTGAGTGCGATCTATCGTGTGGAGCCTGCGAACGTTCCGCTGGATACATCGATCGTTTTATCGTTCGCGAAGACGAAAGAAGCGGGAACGGCCACGGCGACAACGGTGTATCAGTGGAATACAGCACTGGGCATGTGGGAAACTGTTTCCACGGTGGTGGCCAATACGCCTGATGTTCTGGCTGTTCAGATTACGTCCCTTGGTGACTTCGCGCTCGGTACGATGCCGACGATCGATGCTCCCACGATGCTGACGTCCTACGATGAGCTTCATGCCAAAGCGCCCATTGGGACACGCGGCTATCGAATTGTCGTGGCGTACATGCTCCCGAATGGCGTGTACGTTCGTTTGCCTGATGCCGGCGAGATTGGCGGATGTGGTGGACGAGTGGGCGCTGGTGATCGCACTGAATATTCTTCAACAACGGCAGCGGTGACGGTTCCCGTAAACGATGTGTCGACGCCGGTTGAGTTCATTATGGTGAGCGAATGGGCCGTCAGTGGCGACGGTGCAGGTTGTGCGGCGTCTATGCCGTTAAAAGCACAGGAGTAGAGCGTGATATACTTTGTTCATTCCTCAAAACTTTCATTGACTATGCCCACTACCAAGAAAAGCACACCGATCAGCCGATCGAAAG
>JBBUEW010000085.1:0-5737 GCA_038078095.1 Patescibacteria group bacterium
GGTTGTGGCTGTGGCGGTGTTATTTGATTGGTCAAAGCCCGAAGTAATTCTCGACCTCGCACAACGAGTAACAGTTCGAGATAGTAAAACACTGTCGAGGCCACGAAGGAAAGAAGCGGCAGCAGCGATTCGTGAAGTCGCGATAGCAATCGGAATTGCCGAGGTCGATGCAAAGATTATCGATGAGATCAACATCTTGCAGGCGACGTTGCGTGCGATGAGGGAGGCAGTGGAGATGTGTTCTCCCCCTCCTTACGAAGGAGGGGGTCGGGGGGAGGTGAGGGTACTCGTCGATGGCAATCAAAAAATCCCTCACCTCGATCTTCCTCAAGAAACCATCATCGATGGTGATGCGAAGATCTTTTCGATCGCCGCAGCGTCGCTCGTTGCCAAAGAGTATCGAGATGCGTTGATGGAAAAATTCGATGAGGAGCATCCGGGATACGATTTTTCGTCGCACAAGGGATACGGAACAAAAAAGCACGTCGAAGCGATTCGTTTGCAAGGCTTGTCGCCGATTCATCGTATTAGTTTTTGGCACGGGTGATATACTGTCAGCACTATGCTACCGAAGAAGGCCGATTCGAAGTTGCCACGCGTCACCATTTTAGAAATTGGACTTGTTTTAGCGATTGTCGCGATGATTGTTGGGACGATGATTTTAGTTCTTGCGCCGTAATTCGAAACGTTGTTTTTTCGGCCGTCCAACGATAGGATAGGGGTCTATGGACGCCCTTCGGGAGGTGTTAGAAACACCAAGCACTCACGTGCCAAAATATGCAGCTCCCATCGGCCTTTCACGCGAAGGTATTTTTCGTATTGCATCGGAAAAGAACGAACCGCAATGGGTAACGGACAAACGACTTTTAGCGTTCGAACACCTGCTGTCTTCGGATCGACCGTCATTCGGTCCTTCCCTTGATGCACTCGATCTTTCGAAGATTACGTTTTTTGTACAACCGAATTCTGCGGAGCATCGCACATGGGACGACGTGCCAGAAGAGATTCGAGGGACGTTTGAAAAGCTTGGTATTCCCAAAGCGGAGCGGAATGGTCTGGCAGGCGTTGGTGCGCAGTACGATTCTGAAATGGTCTATCACAACTTGCAAAAAGATCTTGCGGATCAAGGGGTGTTTTTTTTGAATATGGATGTGGCGGTTCGTGAGCATGAAGAGCTAGTTCGTGAACATTTCATGACGAATTGTGTACCCATTCACGATCACTATTTTGCCATGCTTCATGCAGCAGTGTGGAGCGGAGGGACGTTTATTTATGTGCCGAAAGGCGCAAAAGTGACGATTCCGCTTCAAGCGTACTTCCGGATGAACGCCGAGCGTGGTGGGCAATTCGAACACACGCTCATCATCGCCGATGAAGGAAGCGAAGTACACTACATCGAGGGCTGTTCAGCACCGAAATATGATTCGTCAGCGCTGCACGCGGGTTGTGTCGAGATCCATGTGAAGAAAAATGCGACGGTTCGGTACACGAGCATCGAAAATTGGAGCAAGAACACGTTCAACCTTAATACGAAACGAGCACTCGTCGACGAAGATGGTACGATCGTCTGGTTGAATGGCAATATGGGGAGCGGTGTGACGATGTTGTATCCCATGAGCGTGTTGCGTGGTGCGGGATCGAAGAGTGATTACCTTGGTATTGCCTTTGCGGGGCCAGGGCAAGAGCAGGATACGGGTCATAAAGTTGCCTTGGTTGCGCCAAATACCTCGGCAAATGTGCGATCGAAAAGTATCGCGGTTGGTGGGGGAACTTCGACGTATCGAGGGTTGGTAAAATCCACGAGAAGTGCTGTAAATTCAGCAGTTTCTGTGGTTTGTGACACGTTGATGCTCGACGAATTTTCGCGTGCCATCACTATTCCGATTATCGAGGATGGAGCACCGGATATGACGGTCACCCACGAGGCGACGGTTGGTCGGCTTGATGATGCGCAGATGAATTATTTAGCGACGCGTGGATTGACCGTTGATGAAGCGCGGCGCACGATCGTGGGTGGTTTTTTGGATCCGATTGTTCGTGAACTACCGCTTGAATACGCCGTCGAGTTTCTCGAGCTGGTTTCCCTCGAGATGGATGGTGCTGTCGCCTAACGTATGATCGACGAACGCGAAAAACCATTGTCCGAAATTCGTGTCGATCGCATTGCATCGCAGGTTTTGCATCTTGCCGAGGGCGAAGATCTTCGTGTCCCCCTCGATGTTTCTGCTGGAGGATCGTTCCTTATCCGCGCGACACTCGCGGAACGTTCGTCGCTCACTATTCTGGCGCTCGGCGAGGTTCGAGGCGAGATCTCGATCGTCCGCATGATCGATGAAGCAGGTGCCGGATCGTCGATTCGTTTTTTGTCAGCGATTCGGGTGTGCGAAGGGGCGAAGGTGACGCTTGATAGTGATATTCGAGTCTCCTCGAGTGACGTGCGATGTGAAATTGATGATCGATTGGTTGCGGAAGATGGATCGCGATCAATCGTTCGTCATCGCGTGGTCGTCGAAAAAGATGTTGCTCGTTCAGCTGTCTCGACGGCGATCCGAGGCATGATTAGCGGAGAGGAGGGAAGTATTCGAGCGATTCCCGAGCTCGATATTCGATCGAATACGGTTCAGGCAAAACATGCGGTTTCCATTACTCGTCCACAAAAAGAAACACTCGCCTACTTTGCAACGCGAGGCATCCCTCGTAAAGAAGCCATGACGCTCCTGGCCGAACAACTGCTTTGCCCGATTAGCCGATTATGATTGATATTTCGACCATTCGCGATCAATTTCCTGGCATCACGCGCGACGTGGTGTATTTGGATAATGCTGCCACCACCCAGATGCATCGTTCTGCAATCGAGGCGATGGAGGGGTATTGGCGACAAGGGCGGGCTAACGTCGGGCGAGGTTTGTATCCTTTGGCCGAAAGCGCGATGAAACAGTACGAATCAGCACGAACGACAATCGCTGAAGTTGTTGGAGCCGATGCTTCGCAGTGTGTTTTTACGAAAAGTGTCACCGAGGGGTTGAATACGTTGGCGTTCGGTTTACGATCGCGAATTGGTTCTGGCGACGAGATTTTGATCAGTCCTTTTGAGCATCACGCGAATATTTTGCCGTGGCGACGGATTGCCAAAGAACGTGGAGCAACGGTTCGTGTGATGCCTATGATGGAAAATTTTGAACTGGATTTTGCTGGTGCGCAGGCGATGATCAACGAACGGACCAAGATTGTTGCGGTCACTCTCGTCTCAAACGTCCTCGGCGCGGTTCTTCCGATCGCCAAACTCGCCCATTTCGCCCATCAGGCCGGCGCAACTCTCATCGTCGACGCCGCTCAAGCGGTCGCCCACATTCCTGTCTCGATGCGGAGCCTCGGAGTTGATGCGATCGTTTTTGGAGCGCACAAAATGTACGGTCCAACCGGCATCGGTGCGCTAGTCATGGCTCCGGAACTCATCGAGTCCCTCGAGCCGATGATCTTGGGAGGAGGAATGGTTGATCTCGTCACCGATGAAACCACAACGTGGCGCGAAGGGATTCAAAAGTTCGAAGGAGGATCGCCGAATGTTGAGGCGGCCATTGGTTGGGCGGCAGCGGCCGAAGCGCTCCCCCTCCTTACCAAGGAGGGGCCAGGGGAGGTCTCGCTCCGATCACAACTCGTCTCGGGCCTTGTATCGATTCCTGGTGTAACAGTTTTCAACCCTCCAAACGCCATCGGTATCGTCGCCTTCTCGATCGACGGATTGCATCCGCACGACGTTGCTGATTTTCTTGGTGCTGAGGGAATCTGTGTGCGGGCAGGGAATCACTGTGCGGCTCCACTGGTGCAACGTTTATCGGAAAACGGTGTGTTGCGTGCGAGTCTTGGCGTGTACAACGACGAACAGGATGTCGATCGCCTCCTCGAGGCGCTTCCTCGCGTTACCGCCCAACTTCGTTGATATGTCTATCGGATATCAAACGCTTCTAGCACTGGCAAAGTCGACGAAGCATCAAGGAGAACTTCCAAATGCCTCGGCGCATGGTTTTGCAACGAACGCATCGTGTGGCGATGAATGTGACGTCTGGGTCCGGATCGAGGACGACACGATTCTCGACGTGTCGTTTGTTGCGAAGGGCTGTGTGATTAGTCGAGCCGCTGCTGCGATTCTTGCCGAACGAGTGCGAGATCGAATCGAGGTGATTGGAACGATGAACGGGGATGATATGAGAGGACTTCTCGGTGCAGACATCTCGCTGCTTCGTGAGCGATGTTTGACGACAGCCTTGAAAGCGCTGCAGAATGCGGTTTCCAGTCTATGAGTCTTTTGGTGAAAAATATTTCGATCACCCGCGAAAACAAAACAATTGTTTCCGATTTTTCGTTGGAGTGTGCATCAGGTGAGTGTGTGGTGATTCGAGGAAAAAACGGAGGAGGGAAAAGTACGATTCTGTCCGCGATTATGGGGTTCGCAGATGTTGCCGTGACAACGGGCGATATTGTTCTTGAGGGAGAATCGATCCTTTTGGAAAAAACATACGTACGTGCACGAAGGGGAGTTTTTTTAGCGCACCAAGAACCACCGGTGATCGATGGGGTATCGCTGAGTTTTATGGCCCGTGCCTCGCTCGAGGCGATTCATGGCATCACCGACGTGCCGGAAGCACAGCGCAGAATTCGTGAAACGCTTTCGACGCTCGGTTTACCCGATGATTTCGTCCAAAAGACACTTCACGGCGACATGTCCGGAGGGGAAAAGAAGCGTGCAGAGCTTTTTCAGCTTGTTTTGCTAAAACCAAAATACGCTCTCCTCGACGAACTCGATTCAGGACTCGATGCCGCATCGTGCGATTTAGCCGCGAAGATCATCACAAATATGAGGAAAGAGGGGATGGGATTTGTGATCGTCACTCATTCTGATGCCTTTGTTCAGGCCGTAAATCCGACGAGGATCGTTATTATTTAGCACTCTTCACAGATGACTGCTAACTGGGTATACTGGGCAGAGTATGTCTGAACTCCAAAATAACTATTTGATCCCTTCGGTGATTGAAAAAACGTCGTATGGCGAGCGTTCCTACGATATTTACTCCCGTTTGTTAAAGGATCGCATTGTGTTCCTTGGCACCCAGATTGATGACGGCGTTGCAAACGCGGTTATTGCTCAGCTCCTCTTTTTAGAAAGCCAAGACAAGGAAAAGGAAATTAAGCTCTACATCAACTCGCCGGGGGGATCGGTGACGGCTGGGCTCGCGATTTACGACACCATGCAGTATATCCAACCTCCCGTCTCGACGATCTGTATCGGCATGGCAGCATCGATGGGTGCGGTCTTGTTGGCTGCTGGTGCCTCGGGGAAGCGATTTGCTCTTCCGAACGCCGAGGTGATGATTCACCAGGTGCTTGGGGGAGTGAAGGGTCAGGCGTCGGATATTAAGATTCACGCCGAGCGTATTTTGGCGGTTCGGGAAAACTTGAACGAAATACTGGCAAAACACACCGGTCAGCCCTTGAATAAGGTTTCGCAAGACACCGATCGTGATAATTTCATGACCGCAAAAGAGGCCCAAAAATATGGGCTTATTGACAAAGTGATCAGCTAAAAGGTAAAAAGGGACCTCCTCTCGTGTTCCAGCCTGCGGTCACGACAAGCATGGGGATATATATTTCTGTGTATTCTGGCCTCGGCTGGACTGCTCCAGTACATGTATCTTCTTGACCGCAGCCTGGAATTCGGGAGGTTTTTGTTTTATTCCGT
>JBBUEW010000086.1:0-2226 GCA_038078095.1 Patescibacteria group bacterium
CCAGAGCTTATTCGTCATACAAATGTGATTCACATTACTGGCCGAGGAAAGATGTTGAGTTCTTTGGAAATTATCGGCGACGGATACGTGACGAGAGAATTTATCGGCGAAGGCATGGCCGACATTTTGGCGCTTGCCGATGTGGTGGTGTGTCGCGCGGGAATGGGAACGCTTGCCGAGGTTGTTGCCCTTGGGAAGCCAACAATCATCCTGCCGCTTGAAGGTCAGCAAGAAGTAAACGCCAAAGCGCTCGAGGATCGCGGTGCTGCAGAAGTATTAAAGCATGTCACTCCGCAAACGTTGTTGCAGTCTATTTTGCGTTTGGTCGAGAGCGTAGAGCGCCGTGAGGCATTGTCGGCAAAGGTTCGAACCGTGTTTCCAACCAATGGCGACGAACGCATTGTGCACGAGGCGCTGAGGATTTTGGGGGAGGGGGAGGCGAAGGCGTAATGCTGAGAAGAGGACACCGAAGCGCCCGCGCTTGCGGAAAGGCCGTTTTGTTGATATGCTCACGTGTTACGACGGCTGTTCGCTTGTGCAAAGAACATTGTGTTGTTTGCGTCAGCGCGAGCATGTTGCTCGTATCGAAAGGTGGAGTGCGAATGGCTATTGGGCAACAAGTCGGGTTCTGGTTCTCTCTCTTTTGCCGGGATTCTCCGGAAGTGATGACGTTCTGCGAGCTTCCGCCCGATACGGAGGCGGCAACCTTCGATTCGGATTCGAGTATCGAGATCTCTCGCGTGGGGAACGCGCGGCTGAAGATCACGAGTGGCGACATGGTGATCTGTAGCACCACTGATCCGCTGCGCTGGCGGGAGGGGGTGTTCTCCTTCGTGGACTCCACAGGAGTCCGTCACAAGCTGGAGGTCTTCGGTAGCTCCGTCGCCGCTCGTCGTGCGGTGGATGACTGGAACGATTCCTCCAGGCTTGAAGGGTTCCTCGACGGCGAGGAGGACGAAGACGACTAACGCGGCCTCGGCTGCGTGGCAGGACCCCGGTCCGCCATGCGCCGGGGTCTTTGCTATAGCAAAAAACCGATGGGAAACCATCGGTGTTTTGTGGTGCGCCGAGCGGGGATCGAACCCGCGACCACGAGCTTAAAAGGCTCTTGCTCTACCACTGAGCTACCAGCGCAGGGGAGGACGTCCCTATTTGGCCGATTTTGGGCTTGCGGCTTCGAAAACTTTTTCAACGTACCGAGAAGTACGTTTCAAAAGCTTTTCTCGCCGCGCACCCAAACTCGCCACAAATATGAACGTCCTCATGTATTCACCTGCCGAAACTAGTCTAAAACGAGAAAGTTCTCATTCGTATCCGTAACAAATTACGTCCGGAGGATATCAGATCTGGAGTGTTTTGAAAAGCAGAAGGCCTCGGAACACGGAGGAGCCGAAGTCCTTCCGCGTAACCGAGGCCACGTTAGTCGCGGTCATCGTAGTCGAATTCACCTCCGTCCTCGTCGCCCAACCCAAGGTTGGAAGACTTCTCAGGCGTCCACAGAGCAGAGACGAGCTCCGGGTTGGGGTCGTCGTGTTCCGTGGCGATCGTGAAGGCTGCGCTCCGGGATCCGTCTTCGTAGAAGTGGACGACGATCTCACCTAGGATACCGAAGCGCATTTTTCCGGGATCTCCCCCTCCTTTCGGAAGCTGACTGAGCATCGGCCCGGGCAGAGCCTGAATCTGATGCTTGACCGTGGCCTTGTCCGGTGCGGTCGAGAGGATGCCGCGGACGGCGGTACGGATCTGATAGGTGTTTTCAAAGCTGGGCATGAGGCCTCCGAATGCATCCTATCAGATGAGTGCGATTTTTAAAAAGAAATTTACCATTTTTCATTGACAAAAGGGGCTTTTTCTGGTATTCTTCCCGGTCCACTTTCATGTTCCTTCTGGCCTTCTGGAGCGCTTCCATGCGTTTGTCCGTCCTTCTCCTTCTCTCCTCCGCCTGTTCCGACTACGAGATCAACGGGCCCAAAGGCCCTGCGGTCGATTCCGCCGTCGTCGATACCGCCCCGGGCGATTCGGCGGATACCGGCGAGGTTTCCGATACCAACGTCGGCGACACGGGCCCGGTTGATACCGCCGATTCGGTCGACTCCGATTCCGGCGACTCCACCGATACCGCGTTGCCCTCCTCGTGCGAGTTCACCGTTTGGAACGGGGACTGGAACGACGGGTCTGACCCAGATGTTATGTGCTGTTTCTCAAGATTCTTCGCAGTAGTTTGCG
>JBBUEW010000087.1:0-4608 GCA_038078095.1 Patescibacteria group bacterium
GGGCGTGCTCCGAGCCTCAGCAGCCTCGAGCATACGGAGCGCAGCCGCTCCCCCTAAGCTATGTCCAACGATGATCGTTTGCTCGGTGAGTGGCGCGGCAACGTCAACAAGCGCTTCCGTCCACGCATCACGATCCGGTTCCTCGGGGTTCGGCAACACTGGCACCAACACATCAAATCCTCGTGCCCGAAGCTCACGCTCAAGCCACGGAAAGAATCCGGTGGTCGGCGACGCCTTGTATCCGTGGACTAAAAGAATGCGCATAATTCTGGGCCACTATAGGAAACGCTCCCCCGAAGTGCAAGCTGGGCTCTGCCTTGTGGCAGATCTCGCTTAGGTCTTTTCTCCCTCCAGGGTAATAAAAAGAGTATGACCGTCCTTTTCGCACGACTTCGCTATTCGCCGAACGCGTAGTCCATGACGATCGAGCAGATCGATAACGTACTGATTTGGCTGAAAGTAAAACGTGTTGAGCGACAAACCCCTTACTGGCGTCCGAATGGCGCCCTGCATTTTCGCCTCGTCAATCTGCAAATTCGTATACAGAGACTTCCAGATCTCCAGCGCATCGTTATCTGCGGTATTGATAAAAAATTTCCCTCCCGGTTTCAATACTCGAGCGATTTCTTTTACCGCATCTTCCAAACGAGCCAGATGAAAGAGGACGTTTACCGCGATCACCCCATCCGCCGCACCGTCGACGAGCGGAAGTCGGTAGGCGCTCCCCCTCACGAAATATCGACGCGATGCAGCGTAGAGTTCTATTGCTCTCTCCACTAAAAACGAGGAAGGCTCCACTCCGATATACGCACCATACCCATCGATCTCCGTCGAACTTCTTCCTTGGCCCGCACCAACGTCGACAATAATTGGTTCCTTCACAGAAAATTCCGAAATCCACGTGCGCATCGCGGGATACAGCACCCGATCCCGCCATAAATCCTTTTCCCCCTCCACGGACGACACCCACTCCTCAGAAACATTCGGCAGAGCGAAAGGATTTTCCGCATCGTCCTGGTCTCCAAGGTCGACAGGGATGAGTAGATCCTCGATGCGGCCCATGGCAGAGAAAATTTTCGACATACTAGAAACGCCTAGAAATAGTTGCTACAGGAATTTTTGGTGGGCGAGGAGAGACTCGAACTCTCATGCTTTCGCACATGCTCCTAAGGCATGCGTGTATACCAATTCCACCACTCGCCCATGTGAAAAGCATAATACCCGACCCGTCACTTCCTGCAATCTTCCGATTGTCATTTGTTCCTCTTTTCTTGAGCACACTTCGTGTTCGTCGATACAACATTCGCTCGTTTCCGAACAAAGACGTAGTGGTTATCCTCTCGATTATTCTTGAATGTTGAACACTAGCGTGGTGCAATAGACATACAAACATCTCCCCATAAGCTCTGCCAACAGAGTCTTGTGGGGAATTTTGTTTGCCGCGGACCGGTCTGCACCTTAACAACATCAGGACCCCCTCCTTTGGCCCATTTTCGACTCACTGCGTCGGAAATTCGCTCACCGTACCGTGACGTACGCTTCGCGAACTTTCCTCCTCGTTCATCGAAACTGGTCGCAAATGAGTGGGTCCTGAACTAAAATTCGTATGAACATGAAGTATGTTTTTGGACTCCTTCTCGCGTTGTCCGTTGTGTCTTCTGTACCCACCGTCCGAGCGGCCGAAACGTCATCGGACGTCCTCCTCTCGGAAATCGCGTGGGCAGGAAGCGCGCGATCGACGGCAGATGAGTGGATTGAAATTGCCAACGTCGGAACCGACAGTGTCGACATCAGCGGATGGCAAGTAACGGGCGCCGGCACGAGCGGCAGTACCCTGATCCTCCCCCTCGAAAGCGTGATCGCCGCAGGATCGACGTATCTTGTTACCAACTACAATATCGGTGACGAGAAAACCACCATCGCTGTCACACCAAGCACCGTCACGACGGCGGTGAGCATTGGAAACACCAAACTGAGCATCACGCTGCTCGATAGTGCAGGAAATATCCTCGATTCAATCGATGATCCTGGCAATCCGGACTATGGCTCCTCCACCACGTTTGCCACCATGGAGCGCGACATGGGCAGCCTTGCCTGGCTCACCGCGGAAACGTCGACGAATCTTCTCGACGGCCAAGCGGGATCACCGGGGGTCATTGGTCATGTGTCGGCTTCTTCTGTCGCTGCCACCGAAGAACCCACTCCTACCGAGGAACCGATTGTAGAGACCGCTCCAGAAGCAATCGCCGAGCCCGAAACGACTCCGATCGTTGAAGAACCCGTCGAAACACCGGTCGCCGAGGAACTTATCGAGATGCCGACGGAAGAGGCTACTCCTCCAGCAGCCGAGGAAACGCCTCCAATCATCGAAGCAGAATCCGTACCCGAAGATATCGCCGTCGAAGTGACAGAGATAACTCCTGAAGTGCCGACGGTCCCTCTCGAGGAACCGGTCGCGGTCGTGATTGAAAACGAAGTTGTGCCAGTAGAAACAGCGATTGTGGAAACATCATCAAACACTATTTCCTCCTCGGAAACACCAGCTGTTACTTCTCAACCCTCGATTGCTGCTGGAGATTTGATCATCAACGAACTCCTTCCTGCACCAAGCACTGGCGCGGATGAATGGATCGAAATTACCAACACGACTGGTAACGATATCGACCTCAGCATGGTCACCATCGTTGACGCGTCGGGGAAAGTAACGGCGCTGAGTGGCACGATTGCTGCTGGCGCATACATCCTTATCGCCAATCCCAGTGGAAACCTCAATAACGACGAAGAATTAGTGATACTCGTCACGGTCGATGGAAACGTCATCGACAGCGTCGCCTACGGCACCGACGATCTAGCCGCACCAAAAAAGGACGTAGCTCTTGCGCTCGTGAATGGCGAATGGATCACCGCTAATCCGACGCCAGGCACCGTGAATACCGCCGAGGCTGCTGCCGAGGAAACAGTGACCGTTGAACAATCCGTATTACCTGCCGAAACGGAGGAAACCTCCGCTGAAACGGCAACTATCTCACCTATTCTCTATGCAACTGAATCTTCAAACGTGGCGACAACAACGGCCACAAGTGTCACCGATACATTTTCGTCAGCTGCTGGAGCGGGTAGCGGTGGATCTGGTTCGTCTCATGTGGTTACCACCGTCAAAACCGTACCAACCACTCATTCGACTACAGCCGCCGCAACGAGCGTAAGTGCCAAAACGCCCACGACGAGCGTCAAAACCGTTGCGACAACAAGCACAAAAAAGTCGACAAGTACCAAAAAGAGCAGTGTAAGTTCGAGCTCGAGTACATCAGCTCCCCGATTGATCAGTCTTGCTGAACTTGCGCAGATTGCCGACGACACCGCCGTAACACTAGAGGGCATCGTTATCGCACCGACAGGGATGCTGGGGAAACGATCGTTCTTTATCGACGGTCTCGAGGTTTATCAGTCGCAAGGGGTCCTTGCCGAGGTAAAGGCGGGTGATCACGTGCGCATCACCGGAACAGTAAGCGTTCTTACCGATCGCCGGCGCGTGAATATTAAAGAAGGCAGCGTCACCGTGTTGGGAACTGCCACAACGGTTGCGCACAATTACTCTGCAGACCTGCCATACGGAAGTCTCGCTCGCATCACCGGAACCGTCAGCGCTCGCGATGGCAATGCTGTTATCCTTCAAACCGATGACGGAACGGTCACCGTCACACCAGGAAATGGAGTCACCGTTTTGTGGGGCGATCTTGCGGGCAAGAAAGTCACAATCGTCGGCGTTCTCAAAACGACGAGCAGTGGGAGCACAATTGTTTTGCGAGATGCGAGCGACATTGTTGTTTCGCCAGAAGAAATTGCCGCCGCGGCAGGCACCACATCGTCAGCACCCCGCTCGTCCGTACCGTGGACGATTGTGGGAGTCATCGGCGCCGCGATGTCAGGATTGGGCGTTTGGTTCTGGCGCAATGGGCCACGATCATCTGCCGCAAAACTCACTCTTAAACCACACACCGTATGAACGCGAATGCGTATGCAGGGAAACGTTGGTACAGCACCTTAATGGACAACTTCCGGATGCTCATGAAAAAGCACGACATGCCGGAAGACATCGCAATCGAGATTGAAACATTCGTGGTTGACGTCGCAAAATCGCAGTTCTAAGCCGGCAACAAGAGCGGCATTGCGTGGACGCACCAACAGATCGCGCTTAAGAAAAATCCTGGATTTCAGGGCGCAACCGCGTAACTTTCTTCCTTACTCTTCACCTGCTATTCTATGAACATATGAACGACGCGCAAACACCAGTAACCAAAGAAATCATGGTGGAATTCTTTACGGAATATATGCGTGAATTTGAGGCTCGCCTCGAAAAACGTTTCGAAAAAATCGACCAACGATTCGAATCCGTTGAAGCGCATCTTGCGCACCACGATGATCTGCTCGAAACGATCGCCACCGAGGTGAGTGAAACGCAAAACATCCTCGCCCCGCTCGTTCCGAAACAGACGAGCCATGAAGAACGCATTTCGCGCTTAGAACGGGGGTATTCCCGCCTCATTCTGCGGTCATAATCCCTTCAGTACCCTGGCTTTCCGCCAGGGTACTGCCGTTGACCGTCAA
>JBBUEW010000088.1:0-3874 GCA_038078095.1 Patescibacteria group bacterium
ACGTCGGAGACGGAAGAGAAACAGCGACGTCCACAAGGTACTGATAGTACTCTGGGTATCGCTGTTTCTCAGAATAAAGATAGCCGGCGACGGCTTCCATACGATTATTTTTCTGCAGTCATCACGTATACAAACTACCGAGTGTTCCTCAAAAAACGGTCCCGGATACCATCAACATACGTTGGATATTCAGGAGCAGCCATACGTGCCGCGAGATCTGCCTGAGCAGCGCGTCCCTCGGGAGTCTCTGCTACCACCGGACTGTCGACAAAAGCTTTATCCGCTTCCAGACGACGACGCTTCAAAATTTCACTAATTTCTCCGGCATCAGTCGTTCCAAATGCGTCAAGAGCTTGTCTTTCCATGAGACGTCTCATGCCTTCGTAATATTCCTCAGTATTGTAGGGCGATTCTTTTGCACGAGCCGCATCCCCCGCTATTACCCTCCCTCGAGCTTCGGCACTCATCACCTCGCCCTCCGGGGTGCCCATAAGTCTCGCACCTCTTTCTGCAGCTTCTCTTCCTTCAGCTAATAATCGAGCAATCTGCTCCTCGTACGATTCGGGTTTCTTCATAACAAAAGCCTCTTCACCCTCTGCTCGTCCTACCAGTGGATCAGGTCTTGTCTCAGCCATATAAAATCTCTCGAGAATAATGCATACATACTATCCGATCTTGCCGAATCTGCTATTTATTTATCCCCAAATCCTTTTTAGAAATCTTTTCTCTTGAGATCCTGGTACGGAATTTCTTTCGGCCACCACATATTCCCAAATGTGTCGTAGATCGGAAGGCATCGATCAGGATTTCCTTGATACTCCTCGTGCATGACTGCGGCGATAGATTCAGCTCTTGCTCGGAGCGCTGCTGGGTCGGTTTCAAGCGTTATTCCAAAAAATCCACCCTGTTGTCTGGCAGCTATTTCTTTGTCCAGATCTGTCCCTTTCGCTAAGTCACCACTGCGAATTTCACGTCGTAATATTTCGTACATGTGCTCCTGTGATAGCTGGTGTGATTCCTGAAAAACAATTCCCGTAAAATTTCGAGAAGGTACCCGGTGCGACAGTGTAAAGCCAAATTCAGAGTCTGGGCGCGCCCTTCCTTCGTCATCGATAAATTCAAACTTACCCCACAAACGACCTCGCAAACGTTGAAGAACATTTCTTTTGCTCGATCCCGTTGTTTCTATTCGACGTCGTAGATCCTCTTCGGCCCGATAGTCGTCAGCACGATACGTTCGTGAATCGCGGCGATCACGAACGTGTCTCCAGCTCGGTGCTTCTTCGGTGTACCTTCCTACATCGAAAAGAACAGCGGTTCGTGAGCTGGAAACATCACGAGCGTAACGAGATCTCCCAATCTCTCGACGAGCGTCCCCCTTTGCACGAACTGTATCTTGCGCACGTCCAACGATATTAAAGTAGGCAACATTCGTCCCCTCATCCCTCGTAGCATTCGCCCACGTCGTTCTACTTCTTACCTTATCGCTGTCAGCAAACCCTAAAAGGCCGTCTTTCAACGTTCGACGAAGAACGTCGAGGCTTTGATCAGAATGGTGAATAAAAGAATAACCGATTCCCGGAGTATCAATATCACCAGCTTTTCGCATCGCCGCTTCTCGCTCTCGTGATAATAACTCACCTTCTCCTCGAGATTCACCCCACATAGATAGTGACAATTATAACAAAAGTACGAGCTATGAAGCCCGTACTTTATTGGTCTACTACACCGTTGCTTTCTGGTACAACGGATTCTTTCGTAATTTGACGTCCTTTCTTCCTTCCACTTGGTATGTTTCAAGTAATCCACGGAGTTTAGCTGTATCCGTGAGCTCCACCTTCAGTTTTTCACCGTCTGGTGTGAGGTTCGCCTGCACACCAAGAATAGTGAGTGCACGACGGATGTATTCCTCTGAACCTCCTGTACGGAGACCACCTGCTGGGTATTGACCATCGAGTTTTGGACCAAAGATGTCAACAATGGCCTGAATCTCGTCCTGCAGTCGGTTTTTGAACTCTGTCACAAGCGTATCGCCTTCCGCCGCAATAGCCAACGCATGCATATCCATATTTTCTGGAGCCGCATGTTCTGCTCGACCACCGTTACGAACAGTCTTTCTGTCGTTGAAGTCCGCCCAGGTGAGCGCAAGAAGTTCACCACTCTTGAACTTGTCGATTTCGCGACGTGGATCAACCATCACCCACGACTTATTACTGAATCCAACAGTCTGTTTCCCGCGTCCCGTACTAAATAGCTTACTGAACTCGATATCTGCCCAAAAATCCCTCGTGCGATTGCCACCAACTGCGCAGTACGATGAACCACGAAGAACCGTATTTCTTCCCTGCGTGGTGATGTGTCCCATCTTCGATCGGAGAATCGATTCCATGAACTGCCAGAATCGCATGATCGCGTGGAAGCTTGGATTTTTCTCGTAGACCTCTGGGTCGAGATCCTGACGACCGAGCAACGCATCGTACTCTGGGTGCTTCTTCATGTCTCCGACAGCATCCGTAAGATACGTCTGTGGACTGTACATTGTGTCCGCATCGTTTGCGACAATGAAGATTTCTTTCTTCTGTTTCTTTCCGCGCCTCACGTAACGCTTACATGCGAGGTCGAACGCTTTGCGCTTAATCCAACCAAGTTCAACCTTTCCTTCAATTTCTTCTTGATACACCTGAACCGTCACTTCAGGATGGTCGCTTCGGAAACGTTGAATTTCACTGAACGTTTCTGAAGGATCTTGTCCCTTTGGCCAATTCACAAGAAGCACTACTTCGAAACGTGAGTTTGCACCCTGCCAAACACTATCTCCTGTGCGTTCCTGCTGTACCGCGTAAGTCTCCAGGGTACGGTAAATATTTTTTCCTTCTCCATGGCCCGCAACGGCAAGCGCAACAACACCTTCAACCGCTTTGCCCATCGGCAATGTATTTTGCCTTTCAAGAATTGCCATTTCGGCGTTGTATCCAGGGTACCGTCGCTCCATGTCTTCGAAGTACCATTCGATTTCTTCTTGTGGGTTCAGACGAGCCTCGGGATTCTCTCGAAGACGAGGAGACATATCACGAAGCAAGTCTTGCCGTTCTTCTTCAGGAATATTTGGGTAGATCGGAACAGCTTCCGTATCCTTAGAAGAAGGGCTCTCTGGACCAGGGCCGGCAAATGTTCCACCAGGAATCTCAGGACCTGTCGTCTCTCCGGGAGGGACAACTGGTGGCGGGACGGGTGGAGGAACTGCCCGGCGCTTGCCCTTAGCAAGACGCTCGAGGGGTTTACGAGGAGTGATAGGAAGGACAGGAGGGATGACAATTGGAGGAGCGTCGAGAGGAAGATCGATTTGGGTGACGGGAGTGAGGATGGATTCGCCGATCTCGGTGGTGGTGATGCCCTCCTTAAGCCCCTTGCCGATGTGGGTGGCGAGGACCGTAAGGTGATCCACACCTTGCTCGTCGAATCCTTTGGAGACCGCAATTTCTGCAAACTTTCCAACGAAGACCGCTTTTCCTCCGACTTCGCGGAAGAAGGTGCGAGCAATATCGGTGTTTGCTGGGATGACCGCCTGGCCTTGGGCGTCGACGACAATTTCGACCGCGTGATTCTGTGATCCTTCGCTTGCGGAGAGGATTAAACGGATCTTGCCCTCCACTAATTCAGCAGGAGCATCCACACGCATACCGCCCTGCCACGATCCATCAGGTGTCATGCGGCTCATGTCCATGACGTAATCACCATCGGCGTTGATACCGATTTGATTATTTTCGCCCCACCACAATTTCAATTCGTTATGGTCAGCACCAAGCCATTTCTGGAGTTCGTCCGAGAAATACATCGGTGTATCGTTCCCCATCCATTCATCGCGATGAATGTG
>JBBUEW010000089.1:0-1762 GCA_038078095.1 Patescibacteria group bacterium
CGCTTAATGCGAACGGTGGGATTATTACTTCTTCTGGAGTATTGGCGATAAGCTCGGGCGGGGTGGGTGCTCTTACGTTGACAGCAGGAAGTGGAATTGTCTCAACTCCCGGAAACTTTGCCATTGGGGGAACGTCGCTCACGGCGCATTTTAGTGTGAACGCCGCCACGGCAACGACGCGATTTGGGAATGGTTCCCTGGATCCAATTATTAATTTTCATGCCAGCGACGGTACAAACACAATGCAACTGTCCTACGATACATCGGACTCAATCTCCTTAACTGGAGGAAAATTTTCGCATTCCGGGAACGGTGACTTGCCGGTGGTGAGTGGTGGAACAAGTGCATATTTTGTCACCACCGAGAACATTACGACAACATCCGGATCAAATCTCGCAAATTTAAAAATGTTTGGGGCGTTAGGCTCAATTACGTATAGTGGAATCGAAGGATCGGGAACAACATCTCACGAAGTAACTGGAGTACAGGGATCACTGACGGTGTCGGGAGGGTCGACGGTTCTCACATATGGAAGCGGTATAAAAGGATCCGGCTTTAATAACTCAACGAATGCGGGTCTTCTCGAATCGGGAGGCTTTTTGGCTGGAGTGACAGGGATCGGAACACAGAATGCCGGTGGAGGGACATTATTGGATATGCGTGGAGTGTATGGCGATATCGTTCCGCAGAGCGGAACGATCACGAACGCCTATGCGGTGACGGGTCGCTTTACCTCCAGCGGCGGAACAATCACAACAGCGTTCGCGGTACACGGAAAAAATGACGCAGCTGGTACATCACGTTACGGTGTCTTTGGCTCGGCGTCCGGTGGCACGAATAACTATGCAGGCTACTTTACGGGCGCACGAACACAAATTGATGGTGATGAATCTCCTGATACCCCAACGATCGCGACCACTGCTGGTGAACTGTATGTTGCAGGAGATGTGGAGTCTCGAGGCAGTATTTTATTTGGTGATACGACAGGCGTTGATACGTTTACCTTTACAAGCAATGCCACCACGGAAGACGTTGGAAAATTTGCAGCAGATGGATTAACGAGTGGTGTTGCGCTGCGCGTTGCTCGGGCGGATAATGGTACAAATTTTACGGGAAACCTTCTTCTGGTTGAGCAGAACGATGTTGGAGCGGGTACGACAGGAACTGCAGCGCAGATCACACAGCTGGGTACTGGGAACGCGATTGGTTTACGCATTCGTCAGTCTACCACCAGCGCACATTCGGCGAACGTAACGGGGAACAATGCGCTTGTTCTCGATATTGATGAAGCTGCGAGCGCCGACAATGCAATTGTAATGCGTTCCGACGCCGATGGAACGCCGGATACAGAGTTCCGGGTTACCTCGGCTGGCGACGCTTTTGTCGACGGTGCCTTCACGGGTGGCGGTGCTGACTTTGCGGAATACTTTTCGACGCAGGATAGCGTGCTCGGCGACCAGCACATGGTTTGCTACGATGTTGCATCAACAGAAAGCGTGAAACGTTGTGAAGCGGGAAATACGCAGGTTATCGGTGTTATTTCCACGAACCCTGCGTTCATCGGAAACATTGTAGGAGATGGGACCGAGGATTATCGAAATGATTCTCGGTACCGATTGGTTGGTTTGATCGGTCAGATTGATACGAAAGTAACGACCGCTGATGGTGCGATTGCGATCGGTGATCCAATCACCACATCCGCGACGACGCCAGGATACGGCGCAAAAGCTCGTGGACCAGTTCGCATCGCAGGATTCGCGCT
>JBBUEW010000090.1:0-5987 GCA_038078095.1 Patescibacteria group bacterium
GACCTCGGGATCACTACCTGGAGGCCTCCGGTAGTCATTAGGGGGTCCTTCGGCGTTCGCCTCAGGATGGGCTCTATGTCGCACAACTTTACCTACTCCCTTACATCCATCTCCGTCACATCGACTATTTCCGGATTTTCGATGGCGATGTAGTCGACATACTTCATCGAAACTGAATCCGTCAGACTTCCTGCATTGAAGTGAATCGTTTCATTCTCCGCGAGCCGTTTATCGCAATACGTCTTGAGTCCGATTACACTGCCGAGTGGCGGCACACTGCCGCGCACACAACCGGTAGCGATCTCCGGATCCGGGGCAAAACTAAATTTTTCACCAATCACCGCACTCACTTTTTTGCCATCCATCCGAAGGTCACCAGGCATAACGAACAACGCGTACGATCTGGTCTTCTTCCCCTGAATCACAATTGCTTTTGCGCCACCGTGTAACGACGTTCCTTTAATCCTCGCTGACTCTTCGCTCGAAACCGTCGGTGCATGGTGAAACGCGGTATATTTCGCTTCATTTTTTTCGAGCAGAGCGATAATCTTGTGATATGCCTCCGTCATAATGCAGGGCGGGGCGCAGTGGCCCCGCCTATTAAAATATTACGCTTGAGCCGCACCGTCATCCTTCTTTTCCGTGAACTCTGCGTCTTTCGCCTCGGATGCTGCACCAGCAGCTGCCTCTGCCTCTTGCCCATTGCCCTCACCTTCGTTTTTCGTCTGGTACATCGCTCCCCCAACACGCTGCGCTTCTTTGGTGAGTTCTTCGCCAGCAGCTTTGATTGCATCGACGTCTTCCGAATCCTTCACCTTCTTCACCGCTTCCATTTTCTCCTCGAGGATCTTCCTATCGTCGTCACTCACCTTCTCCTTGTTCTCCACTAACATCTTTTCCACGGTGTACACCATGGTATCGGCGATATTGCGGACTTCGATGAGTTCCTGCTTCTTCTTGTCTTCCGTCGCATGCGATTCAGCATCCGCTTTCATCTTTTCAATTTCTTCCTTCGAGAGTCCCGAGGATGACGTGATCGTGATCGTTTGCGCTTTTCCTGATGCTTTATCCGTCGCCGAGACGTGCAGAATACCGTTGGCGTCGATATCAAACTTCACTTCAATCTGCGGAACGCCGCGCGGTGCTGGAGGAATTCCAGAAAGATCAAACTGACCGAGAACTTTGTTGTCATTAAACATCGGACGTTCGCCTTGACCAACACGAATCGTCACCGCCGGCTGATTATCGGATGCGGTGGAGAAGATTTGTGACTTCGATGTTGGAATTGTTGTGTTGCGATCGATAAGTTTCGTGAAAACACTTCCCATGGTTTCGATACCCAGGGAAAGTGGCGCAACGTCGAGCAGGAGGACGTCCTTCACATCACCCTGCAACACACCAGCTTGCACTGCTGCACCCACAGCCACAACTTCATCAGGGTTCACGGTGACGTTTGGCTTCTTGCCAAAAAACTCCTCAACCTTCTTCAGAACGAGTGGCATACGGGTCATTCCACCCACCATCACAATCTCCCCAATACCCGACGTTTCAATCTTGGCGTCAGCCAATGCTTTCTTCACCGGTTCCATCGTTTTGTCGACGAGACCACCGACGAGTTCCTCGAGTTTGGCACGCGTTAACGTCATCACCAAATGCTTTGGACCGTCGTTGCCTGACGTGATGAATGGTTGATTGATTTCTGTTTGCTGTGCGGTTGAAAGTTCAATCTTCGCGCGTTCGGCAGCATCCTTAATACGCTGCATCGCGAGCGCATCACCAGAAAGATCGATACCTTCCAACTTCTTAAACTCATCAAGAACCCACTTCATGACCGTCAAATCGAAATCGTCGCCGCCAAGGTGTGTATCGCCATTTGTAGCGAGCACCTCAACAGTCCCCTCGGAGACATCTAACACTGAAACGTCGAACGTTCCACCACCAAGGTCGTACACCACGATCTTCTGACCAATCTTTTTATCAAAACCGTAGGCGAGTGCTGCGGCTGTTGGCTCGTTGATGATGCGTAATACTTTGAGACCTGCGATCTCACCAGCATCTTTTGTAGCTTGGCGCTGGGCATCGTCAAAGTACGCCGGAACGGTGATCACCGCTTCCGTAATCTTCTCACCCGTGCGCTCTTCCGCATCCGCCTTGAGCTTCTGCAAAATCATGGCCGAAATTTCCTGTGGTGAATGCTCCTTATCACCAATCTTGACACCAACCCCTTCACCGCGCGCCACAATCGAAAACGGCATCAGCTTCAAATCGCGCTGTACTTCGGCGTCGGTAAAACGACGACCGATCAAACGCTTGATCGAGTACAAGGTGTTCTTTGGGTTCGTCACGGCCTGACGCTTGGCAGGTTGCCCCACCAAACGCTCGCCGCTTTTACTCACTGCCACAATCGACGGCGTGGTGCGCATTCCTTCTTTATTTTCTAACACTTTCGGCTGGCCACCTTCCATCACGGCCATGCACGAGTTTGTGGTTCCTAAATCAATTCCGAGAATCTTTGGCATATGATTTTATTTAACTTCGTTGACGATCACCTTGGCTGGTCGCAAGACGACGTCGCCGATCTTCCAACCTTTGATTACTTCTTCGATAATCTCGTGATCTTTTTTGTCGGGCTCTGATCGCGAGCCTCCACTTTCATGAAGATTCGGGTCGAAGATCATTCCCACGCTCGCAATAGGCTCTGCCCCCATATTTTTCATGGCGTCGGCGAATTGACGTTCGATATGACCGATCCCTTGAAACCATGTCTCGAACTTCTTCTTGAACTCATCGGAGCATTCCGCAACGTCGGGCACATGTTTCATGACGTAGCCGAAGTTATCGACGACGGGAAGCAAATCTTCCGCAAGGTTTGAGCGAACACGACGACGATCATCATCCCGTGCTTGTGAGTTCTGCTTCTGCAGATTTTCGTAGTCCGCGAGAGCGCGCTTCCAGCCTTGAAGATACTCGTCGCACTTTGCTTGGAGGGTCTCCGGCTCTGCGACTGCTCCTTGTGTGGGAGTGGAGGATTCGGCAACGCCGACCTCTGCCCCTTGCCCCTTGCCCTCTCCTTGATTCTTTTCTTCGTCATTCATACGTGTTACTCAATCTCTTCAAGAATTCTTTTTGCTTCAGAAAGAAGCGCAACATTCCGGGCGTAGTTCATCCGCAGCGGTCCAACAATCGAGAGGACGCCGACTTCGCCATTCGGAAGTTGGTGACGCACGATGACCGTTGCTAATCGCTTCCCCATCGGACTTTCTTCGCCCAGAAGGATCTGTACCTCGCTCGGAGCAACCGACATCACACTCGTAGCATCACGCTCTAGTCGCTCAATATCTTCGGCGAGTGCAAGGAGCATGTTGCTCTCCTGAAAATCTGGCTTGCGAAGCAGGTTTGCGACGCCGAGCGCTGAGGTCTGATGCTCATTCGTCATCACCACGGCATCACCAGAGAGATCGGCCAGACGACGACCGAGCGTTTGAATCTTCGACTCAAGGCTGCGTACCTGATCCATCGCTTCTCGGAGCTCCGTCGACGCCTTGGGCGTCTTCGGCCGAAGGAAGTTCGCAAGGTAGTACCGATACCCTTCTTCGGTAGGGACACGACCCGAAGATGTGTGAGGTGAATAAACAAATCCCTCTTCTTCCAGTGCCATCATGTCGTTGCGAACTGTGGCCGGCGAACAATCCAAGTCGTGCCGCGCGCACAAGGATTGCGAGCTGACCGGTTCGGCCGTTCGAACGTATTCGTCAACAACCAGACGCAAAATTTGGGATTGGCGGGGGTTCATGAGTAAGGGTTTTCGGAGGGCAAAGGGCAGGGGGCAGAGGTGGTCGCATCTGATGCGTCATAACCTTTGCCCATTGCCCTCACTTTCACTTAGCACTCAGCAGTATAGAGTGCTAAAAAGGAGGTGTCAAAATATGTGGGGAAATCCCCTAAAACCAGTTCGACCCCACCGTGCCGGAAGGCAGGGCGGGGTCGAGCGTGCGTACGAGGGAGCGGCCTTCACGAGCTGAAATTCGGAATCAGCGCAGCGTGCCGCACCCGAGACTTCTTGGGGTGAAGGGAGTTCCAGGTGGCGATGACGATCACCCCCTCCACGAACGGAAACCCCTCGAGCATTTCCGAATCGTCAAGAACGAAGATCTGGTCATGCGAGAAGAGGTTCAGTGCCCCGATGTGCCCCCAGTCACGAAAACGGCTCCGAGGCCGCTCGGCACCTGCCTCCGCTTGGATGCGGAGAACCTTCCCTTCTTTCATCCAGTATGTCCGGATTCGGTCGGGAACGAAGGCTTGAGATTGGGGTGAACGCCCCGATCCGCGGTGATGGAGGACGATCGTCTTCCTCCCGCGCCGTTCGGGCAGCTTGACCACTTCTCCCGCTCTCTGACGAAGCCTCGTCCGACGAACCGCATTCTCGTCCGGATGAGTTCCGAACTCGAAGTAGAACTCCTCGTGGCACGTCCAGACCACCACATCACGTGGCAATTCAATTTCCCTGGGCACTGCGTCGACCGCGGGAACGATGGCGCTCTCTCCGATTGCCGACATGAAGGACCTCCGTACCAAAGGCGTGGATACAAAAACTACCTGAAAATTCAAAACCGGTCAATGCGACCGGGTTTGGTGAATGCTTCTTTAGGCCGCGTAACGTCCTCGGAGCTGAGCTGCAGGATGAGGCTGCTGCTGTTCAACAGGATGCATCGCAGCCGCATCCTGAACGTTCCGCTCACTCTTTCGCGCATTCTCGACCTGCAGATCAAAGACCTGCTGAGACGACATCGGAACGACCTCGCCATCACGAATCGCATCGCCAACGTTCGACCTCTCTCCCCCGGCTAAACCAGCCTGGACCCGATCAAATTCTTCTAATGGAGCGAGATACCAGGTGTCGGTGGCGGGATCGACAAAAATCGCCTTTGCGTCACCAAAGCCAGGAATATCCACCTCCGTCCCTGAAACAACCCTCCCCTGACGTGCAGCCCGTTTTGCTTCAACGAGCTGCGGCGATGCGGGAGTGGCATCAGGAATGGCCAGCAAGCGAGCACGAACGTCGGCAACTTCTACTTGCCTTTTCACGACTTTTTTTCGAGCATGAACCACCGCTTCACGCGTCAAACTCACACTCTCAACGCGAGCATCTTCCGCAGGTTGCTCAACTGACGTTTCTGCACTTTCGACAGCGTCGTGATCTGCAGCCCGCTCAGCCCGAAGTGCACGAGGTGGTCCCTCGTGATGAATCGTGTGGAGTGGAGTTTTGCCTCGGCCTTCGGAAAATCCAACCATAAATGCCCGTTAAATCTTTTCTTCTATCCAGTGCATGTACGTCTTTGCCAATCCCGACCATGATGTCTTTTTCACTTTACGCGTGTGCAAAAATTCAGCAAATCGTTCGCCAGACAATATGCTCGGCACGATGACAAACGTTGCACCTAAATCATAACACCGCTTGGCGTCTGCCGACGACTTCACCGTGACCACAATCGTCGCCTTACTATGACGATGGCGTAAAAAATCGAGCAATGAATCGTTCACGCCCATGTCGGGAATTGTTGAGACGACCAGCTTCGCTTTATCAACGTGCGTCATCAAGAGTACGTCCTCGCTCCCCACGTCGCCGTACGTCACCGGCTCACCATCGCGCAGCAATTCTTCGACGACAACCGGATTAAAATCCACCAAACGATAGCTGTCCGTCATGTTCGCAATCGCCGGCAGAATTTCTTTTCCCATTCGATCGTATCCAAACATGACGACATCCGTCCCGGCGTGAACGACGCGGTCGTGATCTTGATTTTTTGACGGCAAAAATCGTGCAATCTTTTCGTAGATCCTTTCATTGTATGCCACCAGGTACGAAGAACCGGCGATTGTTACCAGTCCCACAATCGTTGCCAACGTCATTGCTTCGGGAACGACGTATCCACCTGCAATGCCAGCCGCCAACATGATGAATGAGAATTCGCTAATCTGCGCAACCG
>JBBUEW010000091.1:0-1099 GCA_038078095.1 Patescibacteria group bacterium
ATCATGGCGAGGGCCAAAAAATAGGCCCCAGTGTCCTCCACCCCGACAGATCGGGCGATGAGGGCGAAATACACGAAGGCAACCGCTTTCTGCAAAATCGAGGCTCCCGTCAGCAAAGCGGTGTTTTTCGCAAGCGTCGACATAGACACCAGGATACGGCATTTTTTGCCCAAAAACAAGCATTTCTCCACACGGTAACCTTGAAATTTTGGCTAATTTCTGCTATTATTTCAGGTTATTCTTTTTCTTCTATGACGGATTCACGAAAAACCAAGATTGGCTGGTTCCTGGTGGTTGCCCCTATCCCACTCCTTGTGGTCACTATTGCGACTTACGCCATCATCGCCTTTATCGTTGCCCAGTCGCTTGATGCGAACTCCGATCTGGCCTTTGGCCACGCAGCACAGCTCGCGCTTGGTTTTGGTGGCCTGCTCGGTGTTTTGGGTATCTTCGTCGGCATGCCGATCGGAATCTACTTTTTGGCATCACGAACTCCGAAAGATCTTGTTCTCGATCCAGCAGCACAAACGCCAAACGCGATCGAGTATCGCTCGGCAGCAGCATTCGCCAAAACCACGATCGGTCTCCTCGTCGCCTTTACGATCGCCGCCTCCATCGACGTTGTTGCACAAAGCGCGATTCTTGGGTACATCGCCACATTTTCGCTTGCGGAAACGATCCCGTCTTTCCGTCTTGCCTACAATCTTCACTATGCAAACGATGTTGCGGGCTTGCTCTTTTTGACGACCGGCATGTTTTACTTTGCCTGGAAGTATCGGGCGTATCGAAACCTTCACGTCATCCGTACCGGAGAATTGAAGTACTCCCACACCTGGGCGGTTGGCGGATACTTCGTCCCCTTTGCCAACCTCGTTGTCCCCTTCCGCGTGATGCGAGAAATTATTCGTGAGAGTAAGGCTACCATCGCAGTCGAATTCCTTATGACATGGTGGATCGCATTTTTGGTGGCACAGATCGCCATTGAACTCACTCCCACCGATCTTGAAACGTTCGTCGTCCCCCTTGCTGCATGGAAAGCCATCGGCAGCCTTCTGTGGGACGTCGGCATGATCATCTCAGCAATCAGCCTCATGATCAT
>JBBUEW010000092.1:0-10330 GCA_038078095.1 Patescibacteria group bacterium
TCGAATACAGCCCCGATGACCCCGAGTTTGCTGCCGCAACGTATGTGGAACGATCGTCAGTGACCGCATCGAATCCATCAATCGTCGCTTCCGACGGACTGCCGGTAAAGCCTTTCGATTCGTACCACGCCATCGGACTCAAGTAGTTCGGATTGCTGATGACACGAACACCAATAGCATCTCCTCGCGAATCTGTTCCCACCGATGATGACGTCGAATCAACCTCGAAGAGGTATTCCTTCAACACACCACTGGCTGGCGATGTCGGTGCAAGAACCACGTCGACTTCGGGAAGATCGTCAGTCGTGAGATCGTCATCGTTCGAGTCTCGACAGTACGACAGAGAGAAATTCATATAGCCGCTTGTTCCTGCCGCAGCGAACCCACGCGCCTCGCCGGTTGCATCATCGCTCCATGGGAAACTCGACAATGCCGGCCAAGTATTTTCACACAGATATGCCAGAACATCAGCAGTTCCCGCAACCGTTTCGCCTGTTGAACCACCAACAATATCTGCGGTGATGGTTGCGGTCGCCGTCACCGTTGTATCGCCATTTTCACCCCCCGCGACGACCGTTGCCGTATCTGGTAACGATGTTCCTGGGGTAACGGTGAAGAGCAACGTATCCGCTGCAGTCCACGACGTCCACGTCCAATCGTAGACCGATGCCAGCGGCGTGATTTCCTGACGCGTTCCACCACCGTACGAGACTGGTGTGGCGATCAGCGTGTGCGATTCGCCAGTCGTGGTGAAGATACCTGGGCTCTCTGCATCCGTATCCTCCACCATCACATCATCAAGCGTACAGATGTCAGCACCTGTCACAAACGTCACTGAGCGTGTGCCGTTCATACCAACACCAAGTGCCGAACGGACACCATCCGTCACTGCATCCCCAGTATTGTCATCACCTTCAATAACCAACGTGTAGGACGACGACGCTTCTAGTGCTTCCGTGTACGACATCGTCACTTTATACGTTCCATCACCAACCGCCGTTTGCACGTACGATCCGATCGGTACAACACAATCCGTCGTCGATGCCGCCTCTGCGATCGGGCCAAGGAAGAACGTACGGAGTGTGGAGAGGACCCGATCAAACCATCCCATCGAGATAACGCTCGATGAGGTGTATGACGTAGGGCACGACTGACCGGACGCCAAATTCAACGTGAGGTACATGCGCTGGTTTCGGGTTGTTGTGCCATTTTCTGGCGTCGAGGTCGCAAACGAATCCGTATCCATTTCCGTTGTAAATATTGCGTAGGCTGCCGCATTGCGGCAGACCGCCGTTCCCGACGGAGCAATGGTTGTGGCATCCGGACGAGCAATACAACAATTCGACGTGCCTACGCCGTAGTTAGCGGGATCTGAACAATCCTGATCATCTTGGGCAGCACAGGTAAGGGTGTAATCGACGGTTGCGGTGAGATTCGATCCCGGTTCGGTAACGGTGACTTCCGCAATCGCTTTTTGGGTACTGGTACTCACTTCGTACACTGCGTCATCGGTAATATACGCGATCTGATCCGGATCGATATTGCCATCACCCGATGAACTCCCCGATTCGCATTGATCGTATTCGCCCACACCAATCACGCCGTCGCCACACACCGATGGAGCAAGGTAGTCAATCGATGATCCTTCAAACGTACAAGAATCCGTACATCCTTCACCGCCGTCACAATCTTCACCAGCTCCGGTTGTACTGTTCATTTCTGTAATCGCATTTCCGCAACAATTTGTTGAAGAAGACGTACACTCCGCTAAACCTTCGCGGACACACGTCGAAGAACATCCGTCGCCGTCGTTTGGATTCCCGTCATCACAGCTTTCGTATGGTGTGGTGATGATTCCATCGCCACAGAGTGCGCCGCCGAGGGACGCCAGACTTTCCGATCCTTCGCGCAAACATTGGCGCGAACATCCATCACCGCTCGAATTATTTCCATCATCACATTCTTCACCAGCAAGAGTAGTGGTGTCATAGGCGAGATCGCTATTCCCACACGTCGCACCAACCGCTGCTGATCCTTCGGCCATACACGCCGCTGAACATCCATCACCATCAATAAGGTTCCCGTCATCACAATCTTCGGCGATCTCGCCAGAAATCTCGACAGTTGCATTTCCACAACATGCCGTCCCCGCTGTTCCACACGTCGACACGACGTACGGACAATCGCTGTTCGTGGTACATGCTGTTCCGCTGATCGTACAGGTTGAGCTCGATGTGTTACATGTTTCAGCGCATTCACTGCTCGTTGAGCAGGAATTTCCGCTTCCGCTACACACGAACGAACACGCATTACTTCCCTCGTACAAACACGTGGAAGAACAACCGTCGTGATCGGTGGTATTGCCGTCGTCACACTCTTCCCCACTGCCATCAGCGTCTTGATCGAGTGTTCCGTCA
Source organism: Patescibacteria group bacterium (assembly GCA_038078095.1). Classification (GTDB taxonomy): domain Bacteria; phylum Patescibacteriota; class Patescibacteriia; order UBA9934; family UBA9934; genus CAIKHN01. The sequence continues at coordinate 2,418 of JBBUEW010000092.1, forward strand.
CCACAGACGGCTTGATATGGCGAGCTTCCGATCGGGGTACAAACCGCAGAACATCCTTCAGCAATCGCGCTGCTTCCTCCATCCAGTAATGAACTCGAAAGTGTGTACCAAGAAGCCGTATTATCAGCCGTCACATTATTTTGGGTTGCGTCTTCAATAGGATTTTCCCATGTCCAGTTGTACTCCTCACCGGAAAGTGGCTGGCCAGACACCGAGCAAGAATCCGATCCACCGTATGCCTGTGCCGAGAACGTCGTTCGATCGCCGATCTGATTGACGACCGCATCAGCTGGTAACAACGTAATGCGTTCGACAGCACATGCAGTCGCATCTTCACGTACGCGGAACGTCCACGAATAATCCGTCCCGTAATTCGTACGGATTAAGGCAACGTCACTCGTACTCGTAATATCACCGGACACAATCACGCGATAGTAACTCGATGCAGTGAGGTTTTGTGTTCCAAAGTCGAACCCAATACACCGCTCATCGTCGTTTGGATCGTAAACACAGTCGGGATTCGAGTCGACTAACGTTAAATTCGTACACAGTTCACTCGAACACTTGTAGAGGGAGATGTTATCGCCTGTCGTAATGTCACCAACATTCATCGCCGTATTGAATTGCGCGCTCACTTCGGCATTCGTACATGCTTCCGTACAATTTGGCCAGTAATCTTCAATATACGGATCGGAAAAATTCACAGTGAGCGTCGCGTCATCAGAAACGTCACCTTGGTCATCGGCGTTGATCGCTGTCGCCGTCACGACCGTGTCCCCTTCGGCAAGCGCCTCAAACGTGGCGCAGGCCGTTGGATCGCCGGCACACGACGAATCATCCGTCGTGTTGAAATCAACGTACGAGTAACTATCAATCGACCAATCCCATGTGTAGTCCTCGCTATCAACGACCACGCAGCCTGTTCCCGCATTGGCTCCAAATCCCGTGGTATCACCATCTTCAGTAAGCACCTCGGCAGATGGCGTCACCGTCACCCGATCAACCACACAATGGTCGGTCGATGTTGAAGTGGTAAACTCCCACGTCTTACTTGTCGCCATCGGAATCGCGTCCAGGGACATCGCCGTTGCTGCAACCGTCACCTGATACGTGGTATCGGATTCAAAGGCACTGCTCGGGATCCACGTTACCCGCGTTGCCGAAATCGACGATGCAGCTGTCGCTGTCCCACTCACCGCTTCCGTCTCGGCACACGGATCATCCGTTGCGCTGCTCACCGAGGCGGTACATTTCACAACGGTCACCGCGTCTTCCACGCTCGCCTCGTTCATGAGGGTTGTGAATTCCGCGTACACCACCGCATTCACACAAATATCTGCTTGTTGCGAGAAGACGTTACTTGGAACCGCCGAAACCGTCGTCGCCGAACATTCGCTCACGATTGCCGGAACTTCCAAAATCTGACCGGTCGAAAAACTCCAGGCATACGCCGCTTGCACACCGGCGACCGCAACCTCGCCGTCGCTCTCACCAATCTCCAAATTAACACCGTTACTTTGACTCCCCGCAACGGTCACCGAAACCGGACCGGTCACCGCCCCACCCGGAACAGCGACCTCGATGGAATCATCCGTCCACGTTGTGGCTGTAATTGAGGCAACACCATTGTAAAACGTCACCGTATCCGTGGCGTTCCCAAAATTATCACCGTAGATCGTAATCGTTTCACCAATACCCCGTGTGTCTGGATCGATATCACAAATTCCCGGCGTTGGACCTTCATCTGTCACCGTAAATGTGGTTGCCGACGAAACGGTTCCGTCATGATTAGTCAACGTCACTGTGTAATCTCCCGTCGTAAGCGTGTCACCGTTATTGAACTCACCAGGTACGATCACCGTCACGTGGTCGGTATCCCAAAAGTTGTCGGAGCAGACGTCCGGAAAATCAACGCTCGCCGTTGCTGCATCACCACTCGCACTTGTAAACGTCACCGTACCGACGCTTGCGCCAAAATTTGTTCCATCAATCGTCACGTACTGACCGATACCGCCGGACGATGGATCAATACCGGTGATCGTTGAGACATCCGTGGTTGCCGAAATAATGTCGAACGAAAGGACGTTCGATGTTAGTCCGTTTTCGGTGACGGAGACCTCGTACGTTCCCGCTGCTGCTGAAGGAACGGTCACTTTCACTGTCGAATCACTCCACGAGGTATACGATCCTGCTTCCGCCGATCCAAAGTTCACAGTCGATTCACCTTGCGTGTCTCCAAGATTCGCGCCCGTCATCGTCAGTGCCGACGTTGGCGTTGCTGATGATCGCGAAAGGTCACACAAACTTGGATAAACAACCTCATTCACATCAAAGTTCACTACCGCTGCCCCATTTTCGTCGTCGGTGGCATCCGAAATATCGCTCGATGTCGTGATGATGATCGGTCCATCACCTGCACCGTCTGGAACTTCAACGACGACTTGCGTATCGGTCCACCCACCGCCACAACTCAACACATCAGCTTCGATCGTTCCTGTTCCCGCAGCATCCGTAAAGACGATTGATCCTTCTGACGATCCAAAATCTGTCCCCGAAATCGTCACGTACGTTCCCACAGCACCCTCTTGCGGTGAAACATCCGTAATACTCGGATTGGTTACACACACGTTATCCTCACACAATCCGCTGGAACATTCGGAGTCTTCGGCACATGTGGCACCGTCACATGCTCCACAATAACTCGCACTGGACGAGTCACCGCCACAATCGATATCCGTCTCTCCATTATCCGTGTCGAGCACGCCGTTAAAGCACATTGCCGGTCGCGCACGAACCGTAATCGAATCAGAGTCCTCGTTTCCCGCCAAGTCCATCGCTACAACCTCGATGGTGTATCGTTCGCCATCGGTAAAAGTCGCTGTCGAAATCGTGGTCGAGAAGACAATTTCCGTTGGATTCCCATCCGCTGGCATGCTGTCTTGCCATTCATCTTCCAGGAGAAAATCTGCCCCAGCAAGTCCGGCATCATCCGTGGCGCTCGCCTGCACTTCGGTCGTCGACCCACTCGCAACGTTCTGACTATTCTCGGGATACGTCACCGTCACCGAAGGGTCTGCGGTGTCGACAAGTGTTCCCGACGTGAACGTCGTGGTACACGCTTCCGCCGTACTACAATCAAGCGACAACTCACCGGTACTCAACACGCCGGACGTTGCAGTAATGGTGTACGTGGTATTTTCCGCAAAACAGAAGCGATCCGTGTCCGGCTCCGGACATGCCGTATCTGGGGTGAAACGAACCGTATTGCTCGACGTCGTGAACGTTCCGGTCACCGCAACGCCGGTTGAATCGATAATCGTGATATTCCCATCAACCGTTGCGGAATCGACCGATTTACTGAACGTGATCCTCGGAACAATGTTCCGAATCGTCGTTGTTCCTTCTGGCGAGAACCCCGTGATCTCAAAAACGCTCGAGCTCCCTCCTCCGGAACCACTTTCACTCCCTGAACCACTTTCACTCCCTGAACCCGATCCGTCGCCTGTGGCGCCAATCAACGATGAAACAACGAACGTCGCGATACTCCACGACATCAAAATGATGACGAGACCAACAACGCCGTTCAATAAAATCTTTTTTGCCTTATCAATTTTGTCTGGGTTACCGCTCGCCGTCATCCAAACAAATCCGCCGTACACAATGACACACACCAAAATGATCCCAATAACGCCGAGCGCAGTGCGAATGATGTTTCCGATAATGATCTTTGGATCTTCGGTACTCAGTCCAGTTTGATCGCCCACCGACGCCAGCGAATCCGACGTCGGATCGGCAGCAAACACCGTCGACGCATGAAAAACGCCTAAGGCCCCGATGCTCAGGCTGAGCACGAGGCCGACGACTGCGATGATGCGGGAGAGGAGCTTCACAAGGCGCGATTAGAAAAGGGTACAGGCACCAGACTGCTCGGTGCCGTTACAACAATACGGAGTGTCGCTATCCACGGCACAGCAACTGGATGACGAATCATTCGGATCACACGTGCCGCCCACCACATTCGGTCCCATGCCTGGCACGAAACAGTTCTGATACTCATTCTTCACTCCACTATTCGCCGTCACGCCGTACATATAGGACAGCGCGAGAGCAGGATCAGAAGCTAAGAACGTACCGTGCGAGATTGTTACCACCGAATACACCGGAATCTGTGACGCAGTCATCACTTCTTGATCATCCGACGTGTATTCCTTCACGCTGAAGGTGTACCAAAGTTCATGCGTATCTCCGGACGTCATTTCTTTATTCGTTAGTCCAATGTTCGACGAGTTTGCCGTTGATGTTTGCAGGAGCGAGTCGAACGTCAACGTCACCGCTTGATCGAGCGCAACATCTTCTTCACTCAAATCTGGCGCGATGCTCTGAATCGCAGGAACGTCGTAGTTAATGTCGTTCGTCGTCGTGAATCCCCAGGCGTAGTCATCGTCCGTACCGACGGCACCGTCATCATTTCCATCAAGCGCGTTTCCGGATGTATCGGCCACACCGTCGTATGGGAAGACTGATGCCGCAGGATCGGTACTGCTCGTGGGGGTCGCCGAGAAGACGGTCGCATCAATCGCTTCTCCACCCGGCAAACAGTAGATCGTTTCTCCGCAAGAATTCGTGCCACAGGCTTCGACCGAGATGAAGGTGACCGACTTGTAGTTATTGCCAATCTCGTACTCACCAGCCACCGGCGTATTCGACTCCCCCACCACTTGAATATTCGAAAAACCACTGTCTGCCTGGCGAATTCCCGTCGCGGATGTTGGATCAACCGCTTCGCTGAAATTCACCTGGACGCTAATATTTCGATCTTTCGTCGATCCATCCACTGGCGTGACACTCGTGACGGTCGGAGGAGTGACGTCGATGGTCGTACCGGTGGTGAAATACCAAATGTATCCGCCATCATCGAGAACGGTGTCACCGTCGGTGTTCTGAACTGCGTCATCAAGATAGACCGCATACGTCACATCTTGTGTGGCAGAACCGAGATAGTCGGAAGGATCAAAGACGAATGTCTTCAGATCATCGGTAAAACTCACCGCAACATTCGTCAGTGCCGTGGCATCACCTTCGTCTCGAACGTAAATTTTGATGTTCTCGCTTTTGATCGCCGTGGCCGACGTGTCATCACTCACGTCCGCTGGCGTACTATTGGTATCGTATCCGTCAATGAACGATTCAATATTCATCGCATCACGGAACGTTACAAAAATACGCGTGTTACGCGAAACGTCCGTGGCACTCCGTGCAGGATAGTGATCACGAATCGCACCGGATCCCAGCGAATTCGACAAGCGCTCGACCGACACCGATCCACTCGAGCTGCCGTTCCCGTCACCATTCGTCGCATCACCGAGTAAGTTCAGAACAAACGTCGAAATTGCGTAAGCGGACAAGGTAAGGACTAGTCCGACGACGGCGTTGATCAAAATCTTTTTCGCTTTGTCGACTTTCTTATCGTCACCACCCGCCGTCATCCACACTGCGCCGGCGTAGATGAGCAGGATAAGAAAGATGATGCCAAGAACGCTAAGGGCAACCGCGATAATCCGACCAATGATGGTCATCAAATCTTCCTCACCGAAATTGGCCGATGTCCCCACCGTCGACAGATTCTCGTCAGCACCAAAAACAATGGTTGGGACAACCAGTAAAAGCACCATCGCGGCAAGCAGAGAACCGCGACGAAGTACTCGTAACACAAATGGAGATACCACAGGCATGAAGTGACGATGATTCGTGTTCACCAAGTGCCTCTATTGTACCTCATTTGTATTCACCCCCTGTTACGCACCTTGGGGAAAACGACGTCTTCTGAAAAAGTTGTGAGGGGAAAGAGAGGGGATCTTTGAAAAGGGTTGGGAATAGGAAGGATCCCTTATGAGCAATGAGGAACGAGTTGAGTATGTTGTTTTCGAAGTACGAACCGAGGTGGTCGAAAATGTGAGTCATCAAAAATCGATGCGTACTATTGAGTACGATCGTTTTGTTTATCGATAGACGAAGAAATAGTTGCAAATAAAGATGAAAGGAAGAGAGACGCTGAGAATCGATGAGCGACATCACTCATGATCGACTCGAGTCGACTAATGCGAACCATTCGCATGAAGAAAGCTGTCTTTCGCAAAATAATATGACGGATCCTGTTCAGATCCACAACCCATTCAATGCTTACTTTTCACATTCCCGTGAGGAAAACGATGTGCAATCGCATCACGAAGTGAATCGAGTCCCGCGCCGGTCATCGCCGAGACCGCTACAACCTTTGACGGAAGTGGAAATGATCCCGCCCCAATAGCATCAATCTTGTTGTACACACGAAGTCGACGATCTACTGGAACACCCAAATCGGTAAGGATTGCGTCAACAACATCGATCTTCTCGTCCCGTTTCTCGTCGGCAGCATCAATAACGTGCAAAACGACGTCAGCACCGATCGCTTCGGATAGCGTTGATCGAAATGCGGCAATCAGGGCCGGTGGAAGGCCTTGAATGAATCCAATCGTATCCGAAAGTAACGCCGTTCCCTCCAGCACCGGCAAATACATCGTTCCAACGCGAGTATCGAGCGTGGCGAATAGCGCGTTCGCCGCGTATTCTTTCCGCTTGGTCAACGCGTTGAGGAGCGACGTCTTCCCAGCATTCGTATAGCCAACAAGGGCGACGGTTCGCTCCCCTATTTTGTCTCGTCGTTCACGCTGACGATCGCGAACGCCTTGATACGTCTCTAATTTCTTCAAAATCATGCGCTCTTGGTCGCGCAAATGCCGTTTCATGGCTTCCGTATTCCCTTCGCCGCTTCCACCGCGCGTGCCCGTTCCACCGCGCTGACGACCAAGCTGCTCACCCATGTTGTAAATACGTGGCCCCATGTGGCGCAGACGAGCGAGTTCGATCTCCAGTTTTGCTTCTGCCGTACTGGCGTGCTTTTCAAAAATATTCAAAATAAGATCGATGCGATCCCACACCCGCACCTTGCTCGGCCGCAGCGCTTCTTCCAAGTTGTACATCTGCTGCGGCTTGAGCGTGTGGTTCACAACGAGCAGACTCACTTTCAATTCTTTTGCCTCCTTCACTAATTCCTCGACTTTCCCTTTACCAAGAAACGTTTGGTTGTCCGGCTTGGCCCGACGTTGAATCGTCTTCACCACCGCCACCCCGCCATACGTCCGCACAAGCTCTTCAAGCTCAACCATCCGATCCTCTGCCTCGCGTTTGCTCGCAGCAAAGTGAATCAGATCGGCCAATATAGCACGGTGGGATGACGTGGTCATGGCCTAAGACTTCAAAACCTTATCCACCATCGCCTTGATGCGCGATCCGTCGGCAGCTTCTTTCAGATCGGCCATCAAGGCGCCCATCGCTTTACCCACGCTCGCCATGTCGGTGATGCCGAGTTCGGCGAGTTTGGCCCGGATACGCTTTTCCAACTCTTCTTCCAACATCTGGGCTGGCAGATACTTCTCGAGGGTTGCGATTTCTACACGAGCTTTCTCGGCAAGATCTTCGCGAGCGTTCGAGGCAAACATCTCCAAGCCATCCTTCAGCTTCTTCAGGTCGCTCTTGATGACCGCAATAACGTCGGCATCTTCCAGCTCTTTCCCCAAATCAATCGCCTTATTCTTGATGGATGCAATCAACATACGCACCGTATCGAGCGTCGCAGAATCCTTATTTCTCATGGCATTCTTCATGTCTTCCCGGATCTGTTCGTAGAGGGTCATATGGGAGAAGTATAGGACTGAAACAGGAAGAGGGCAAAGGACAAGGGGCAGAGGTGGTCGCATCCGGAATGCGTCATAACCTTTGCCCATTGCCCTCTGTCCTCACATCAAAAATCCCCTCGATCATCGAGGGGATTTTTGTTTAATGCCTCTTCGCTTGTCGCAGATCTTCTTCTTTCA
>JBBUEW010000093.1:0-2599 GCA_038078095.1 Patescibacteria group bacterium
CCACAGCCACAACCGGACCAGCAAGACACCCTCGACCGACTTCGTCGACGCCGATCGAAAGGATGCTCTGCTGAGTAAACCGGGAGAACTCTTCATCGAAAACTAACGATGGTCTCATGCGAGCTTTAAAAGTTGCTTTACCATGCGCGTATCCCGATCCAAATCAGAAATCTGAGGAAGAATTGCGGAATCGATGAACTCGGTAATTTCAGAAACAATTTCTACCTTCTGTGCTCGAAGCAATGAATGCATTTCGTCACGAATCTCTCGTTTCTGCGTTCGACCATGTTCATCGAACATTTCTTGAAGCTCTGTCCTGAGCACCCCATGAAAATTATCAAACATCCCACGAAGGAGGTGAAGGTCGTTCTTGCTTAACATACGAAGACACATAAAAATAAATCGTGGGGAGATATTTTTATGCTATCACAAAATTTGTTTACCGAAAATCGTCTACTTCGTGGGAACATTTGCGAGGATGGTAGCGATACTTGCGGTAATCTTTTGGAACATCGGAATGTGGAGGAATTCGTTCGGACCGTGCGCATTCGATTCTGGCCCGAGCACGCCGGTAATGACGAATTGTGCCTGCGGGAATCGCTGGCCAAGCATGTGCATGAACGGAATTGATCCACCTTCGCCCATGACGGCCGGGGCATGTCCAAAGAACTCGTTCGATGCGGCATCAAGTGTTGCCGCGAGCCACGGAGCTGTTTCCGGCGCACTCCAACCCGCAGCAGGCGATTCGTACGTGAAGGTAGCTTTCGCACCGTACGGCGGATTGCTTTCCAGTAAACTCTTCATAAATTCCGACGTTGCTTTGGCATCAACACCTGGAGGAAGGCGCATGGAAAGTTTGAGTTCGGTAAACGGTCGAAGCACATTTCCTGCTCGATCACTCGGTGGAAAACCAGAGGCTCCCGTCACCGATAGTGCTGGTTCCCAGGTATGCGCACGAATCGCGATTGCGACATCCTCCGTTACCGGTCGCATTCCCGGCACAAACGGAAAACGATCGAGCCATTCTTTACCAAGCACCACTGCTGCTTCTGCAATCTGACCCTGTCGTTCTTGCGGAATCGTCACCCAGAATTCTTGAGGCAACACACGCCCAGTCTCGATATCCTCGAGCCGAGACAACACTTGTCGGGCAATACGGAAACTCGACGGCACAATACCGCTCGCGTCTCCGGAGTGCACACCGTCCTTCAAAACCTCAACGCGCAGCAATCCACCGATCACTCCTCGAAGTGAAGACGTCAGCCACAACCGCTCATAATCACCGCATCCCGAATCAAGACACACGATGAGGGACGGTTGGCCGATTTCTGGCGTCAACGTCTCGATGTACGCCGGCAAGTTGTAACTACCACTTTCCTCACATGCCTCGAGAACGATCACGCAGCGCGGGTGCGCAACTCCCTGCTCTTGCAGTGCCTTGATCGCGGTGATTGCGCTAAACGATGCGTATCCGTCATCAGCAGAGCCTCGACCATATAAACGATCACCCTCGAGCGTTGGAGTGAATGGATCAAGCCCCTCGCGCCAACCGTCGAGTGGTGGCTGTTTGTCGATGTGGCCGTAGAGAAGAACAGTCTCAGAGGTTGTGCCAGCGATCTCGATAAAGATAAGCGGTGTCTCGCCTTCACTCTGAATGATGCGTTTCGTGAGACCGGCGACGTTCTGTTTGTCGATCCAATCACTAATCAAATTCGCCGCCCGAAGCATGTGACCATTCGCTTGCCAATCATGGTCATAATCCGGTGAAACGTTGGGGATTCGAATGTATTCCTGCATCGTTGGCAAAATACTTTCGCTCCATCGCGATGCAATGAATGTGCGTAACTGATCGTTGGCAATGTTTGGCATACACAATCGAATGTAAACCATGTGTATCGTTCAGAGCAAGTCAAATGATTTACTTCCGACCAGTTTCGGTGCGCGATCGAAGACGGGATCGTCAAGGCGTACTGCATGGTACGCCGTCGATCACGTCGAGGAGCAAGCCGAAAATGGGCGAAATAAAATCATTTGATCCACAACGAATTTGCCAAATAAAAAACATGTGGTATGTTGGGTCCATCACTTCTATGGAACGAACCTCGTCCCACAATATGAAGAAGACGTCGAGCCTCACCAGCATTCGCTGGGGTTTTTGCTTTACGTATGTCCTTCATCTCATTGGTGGCGACAGATCGTTTCATCGGAAATAACTGATGCATTTCAGCCAGCGAATTACACGCTGCGTCCGTACGAAACGATCTGTCGCAAGACAGGTCGTTTCTATTTTATCCCTATCAATATTATGCCAAACGCATCAAAATCTTTTCTCAAGCGGCGATGGCGTTTCGTACGTATTTTTCTCCTTCGTCACATCACGATCAAAATTTATCAAAGTATTCACACGTCAACATCTTTTCACTGGACAACGCGGACACAAACAATTTGATGGGAACCCCCTTGAGAGCTTCGGTGGAAGAAGTGCTCCAGCGGGTTTCCATCACGGACACCTGAGACTGCACCCATGTTCCGCACACCGGAGACTCTGTGACCGACAACGCAACGCAACGTGACACCACACCCGATCACCACCACACCG
>JBBUEW010000094.1:0-7086 GCA_038078095.1 Patescibacteria group bacterium
GCGAACTTGCGAAATTGAAGGGCACGTACGCCGATACGTTGCCGAAGTTGGTCGATGCGACTGGGAGAATTCATGCCCGATTTAACCAATGTGTCGCAGCAACCGGTCGATTGTCGGGCTCGGATCCAAACCTCCAAAATATCCCGATTCGTTCCGACCTTGGTCGAGAAATTCGAAAGGCGTTTGTGGCCGCGCCGGGAAAAGTGTTGCTCAGCGCTGACTATTCGCAGATCGAACTTCGATTGGCAGCATCGATTGCCCAGGATCGCTCATTTATCGACGCGTTTAAAGAAGGTGCGGATATTCACCGTCGAACTGCGGCCGAAATGTGGGATATCAGCGAGGAGGAGGTGACGAAGCAACAACGATACGCTGCCAAAGCGATCAACTTCGGTATTTTATACGGCATTGGTGCTCGTGCGCTGGCCAAGAGCGCTGGTGTGCGGTTCGAGGAAGCAAAAGATTTCATCGTGCGATATTTTGTCGCACATCCGGGCATCGCCGCATACCTCGACGCGACCAAGCTACAGGCACACGCCGAGGGATTCGTTTCCTCACTCTACGGCCGACGTCGATATTTGCCGGAGATCAACTCGGGCATGCCGCAGTTGGTAGCTTCTGGCGAGCGCATGGCGATTAACATGCCGATTCAAGGAACGCAGGCGGACATTATTAAGATGGCGATGAATCGGATCGACGAATGGCTGCGTGAATCGAAGCTTGATGCCGCGATGATTGCGCAAGTTCACGACGAACTCGTTTTCGAGGTGGCTAGAAAAGACGCCGATGCGTTGGCGGAGGGCGTAAAAGAGCGCATGGGTACGATTGTGTCGCTTGATGTTCCGTTGGTCGTCGACGTCGATATTGCTGATTCTTGGGGAGACATGGAATAAATATGTTGTTGGTGGTGTACGGCGACGATGCGTTTCGCGTGAAAGAGCGCGCGCGTGAATTGGTTGCAAAGTTTATCGAGAAGCACGATCCGACGCGGATGAACGTTGACGAAGTTGTGTTTGGGAAAAAGGAAGACCTCGATCTTGGTAAGGTCGCCGAAGTTGTGCAGGCTGCACCGTTTTTGGCTGCCAAGCGTTTGGTGCGCATCGATGGAATGCTGTCGTTAGTGACGACGAAGCCGGATGCTGAACCATGGGCAATGATTTTGTCGCATGTTCCGGAGTCGACAGTTGTTCTGTTGGTCGATGCACTCGCGCGTGAGAAAATTGAGAAGACGGAGCTTTCAAAACGAGTCTTCGCCATGAACGACGTTCATCAGTATCCCCTGCCGATGCTGAGCGGTGGCGAACTTCGGACGTGGATTCAGCAACGAGCAAGGGTACATGGTGCAACCCTCGTACCCTCCGTCATCGAGTCTTTGATTGTACGAGCTGGCGGCGATACGTGGCGACTGGAAACGGAGATCGCGAAGTTGGCAGCATACGCCGGAGAAGCTCCAGTGACCGAAGAGATGGTGACGTTGCTCGTACCGAGCGAGTTCTCGGAAGACATTTTTGGCTTTATGGATGCGATGACAAGCGGAAGACCGTCTTTTGCCCTCAAAAAACTTCACGAGGAGCGTGAAGCTGGTGCCGACGACTTCCCTCTTTTTGGCATGCTCGTTCGTCAAATTCGGCTTCTTTTGCAAACGAAAGCGTTACTTGAGGAGCGGTCGGGGGCCGGAAAGCAGGACGTGGCAACAGAATTTGGAGTACACCCTTTTGTGGCCCAGAAGGTTTTAGGCGAAGCAAAACGGGTCTCGATGGAGAAGATTCAAGGCTGGCACGCCCTGGCAAGTGACCTTGATTCCGCGATGAAACGCGGTTTGGCGCCAGATATTGCCGTGGATCGATTGGTGGCGGCATTGCTTGACGATCGGTAAGGATTCCGCTAACATTTGCCCATTCCTCGTATTTAATTGCACGAGGTTTCCCCATTTGAGACCAGTTTCGATGAACGACAAGGAAAACTTCCGAGACGTACTTCACGGTACGATGAGGAAGTTTCCGAAGGCGTGAGTCGAAAATGGGCCAAATGGGAAAGCTCGCCATTATGCCAAATCTTCGAAACGCCAAAAAAGCTCTCGCGCAAAGCAAAGTCCGCGCCGTTCGCAATGCGAACGTAAAGGGTCACATCGACTCCATGCGCCGCTCATTCCGCAAGCTGCTTGCAGCAGGAAATATCGAGGAAGCACAAAAGCTCGTCCGAGAGCTCGACCAGGCCATGGACAAGTCGGTCACCAAGCACGTGATCAAGGCCAACACGGCCGCACGTGTAAAGAGCCGCACGATGATCGCCTTGAACAAGGCAGTCGCAAACAAAAAGAAGTAATCAACACAAAAACGAGCCGCAAGGCTCGTTTTTGTGTTTATTCGATGAGTGGTTTTTCGATAGCCACGATTTCTAGTACGTCTTCGCTCGTGCCGTTCGTGATTTTGACGATGTCTTTGCTTACCTTTTTCAGTTCATTGCTTGAGAAGTTATATTGATTCACGACGGTTGTGAGGTTGTTCCCCACTTTGGCGTGGAACTCCGAGTACGCGCGGAAATGTTTTCCAAGATCGGAGACGTGTTTGATGATGTCCTGCGCACGCTCTTCGATTTTGAGCGCGTGAAGCGCCTGTAAAACCGTTTGAAGATAGGCTAAGAAGGATGTTGGTGAAACAATAATGACGTGATACTTACTCGCCGCACGCTGAATAAGATTTTCGTTATCATCTTGTGTTCCGCCGATCTTATTCACGAGAAGATCGTAATAGATCGCTTCGTGTGGAATGAACATGAAAGCAAAATCCATCGTCCCCTTATCGGGTTGGATATATTTTGATGTTTCAAGGATACGATTTTTGAGATCGTTGACGAATGTTTTTTCAAGTTTATTTCGTTCGGCCGCATCGGGTTCCTCTGAAATGCGATTATAGTTTTCTAAAGAGAATTTTGAATCAACGGGAATGATTTTTTCTTTGACGAACACGACGGCGTCTGGAATGAGATCCTTGCCCTCGTCATCTTTTCCTAAACGATATTGCATTTGGTAACTCTCCGGTGCGAGAGCGTTCTTGAGGAGTGTCTCGAGGTAATATTCGCCGAGAATGCCGCGATGTTTTGGATTCTTGAGAATGTCTTGCAGGCTGCGAAGCTGCGAGGAGAAGTCGAGAACTTGCTTGTTCGTTGCGTCGAGCGTTGTGAGTTTCGTTGTCACCTCTTGAATGATGCGTGATGTTTGTTCGAATTGAACCTGAATCGTTTTGTGGGATCGATCAAGGCCGGTATTGAGCTGATCGTTCACACGATCGAGCTTCAACTGCACTTCTTGGCGCTGTTCTGTGGTAGAGCGTTGAAATTCTTCACGAAGGCGTGCAAGTTCCTGCAAAAGATTTTGCGACACTACAGAATCGGCTCCCTTGCGTACAAGCGACCAAACAAGGAATCCGATAACCATCAGAAAGCCGATGGTAATGATAATAAAAGGAAGTGTGTCCATAGATGTTGATTGACGGTGACATCGCTCACCCTTATACTTTTCCCGCAATGTTTGTGAAGTATATCACACAAAAGTAATATATTTTACGACACATAGTTCAAGTGGGAAGGGTTGATAGAACGACGATATCTGTGACTGATTTCGATGCACGGAATGTCGACGAGGAGACGTACCCATTCGTACGTTGACGCTGTCGACAAGGATCCGTAAATCGAAAGCAGACCAAATAGCATCGTTCTATGGGTATGACCTCGTAGCTCAACTGGATAGAGCAGGTCCGTCCTAAGGACAAGGTTGCAGGTTCAAATCCCGCCGAGGTCACCAGCGAATCATTTAAATAGCCAACTGCGGTGTCGCAATTTGCGGTCCTTGCTCTACGTACCGTTAAGTACGTTTCGCTTCGGTCCTCATTGCTCCTAGCATTTGACTATTTAAATGAGTCGCTGTCACTTGTTTGAGCTCCGGAGAGCTGAGTAAATTGTTTCACGTGAAACAATTTGGAAAGTTTTACTTTTTTGTTCATTGATTAAGAAGAAAAACGGCTAAGTTTGTTCAGATTCTAGGAGCGAGCGCGGCTTGGCCGAAACGTACCTAAATGTACGTCGAGGCCAAACGCAAGCGAGCGACGACGAAGCTGGACAAACTTGGGCCGGTTTTCTGGGGCTTGTAGCTCAGTTGGTAGAGCGCTGCATTCGCATTGCAGAGGTCAGCGGTTCGAATCCGCTCAGGTCCACCATGTCACCGCAGGGGTAGAACCTCTGTGAAGAACCAAGAATCACCTCAATAACGAGGTGATTCTTTATTTGATGCATAAGAGAGACCAAAATGTTTCACGTGAAACAATCGGAGTATCGGGATAAGCTGTGGACTCGGTGGATAATGTGCTGTGTCCGGAAGTCAATAAGCTACGACTAAAGAGCGGCATAGAAAGAGGAGATACCTGATTGGCGTCGTATACTCCGAAAGAGCTGTGATTTTTTAATGTTTCACGTGAAACATTTGGAACGGCTGAGTTAGGTGTTGATAACATGGGTATTTATAAAATTAGTATGTCAACTGCAGTCTAGACAAATACTGACAAACAGGACATACGCACCTTATAAACATAGTTATCCCATCTTTATCCACACATTACGCAAGTTAGCGTTGTTTTTAATCTTATGTTGACGCATTATTGTGTTCAAGGCCGTTGATCCGATGCGTATGATTATTGCCAGAAAGAAGTTTTTTTCGCTTATACTAGCCACAATATTAGTTTTGTCGGGCGGTGATGTATTTGCGGCGATGACGTCGACCAACTATCAGATTCAATGGGATGAAATGTCGGCAGGCGGTGGAAATAGTTCCTCGGCAACGTATCAGCTTCGAGACAGCGTAGCGGATTCCGGTGGGTTACGTGCAGCATCTGCAAGTTACTCAATTGATCAAGGTTTCCGAGCGGGCGTCTATGATCCGGTCGTAAATTTTATTCCGTACATTCAAAATCGCGCCACGCAGGTAGCTGCCACAGTATTTGCATCAAATATCGTAACGGTTACCACGACTGCGGGAATTGCTGTAAACGACTGGATTCTTTTGGTTCAGGACGAAGGAGCTTCACAAACCATCGCCATGGGAAAGGTGGGGGCAACAACTGGAACCACGCTAACGCTCATGTCGCCCCTCACTGGGGGTGCACCAACAATCGATGGTTCGAACGACTATCTCTATCGTATGGCGACGTCGGGATCAGTTGATTTCGGGACGCTTTCTTCTTCGGCGTTAGGAACCCATACAATCGGGTGGGCCGCGACGGCAGACGTCACCCAGGGATACAATGTGTATCTGTTCGATGATGGAAATTTACGAACAAACATCAGCGATACCGTCGCTGATGTGGCTGATGGTACGGTGAATACTGGCGGATCAGAGTACGGTGCGCGATCGTCAGATAGTTCTCTTACAACGTCAACGTTCGACACGCAGGACACCGCGATTACCACCGATCCACAGCTGGTGGCCAGCGTTGCTGCGAATCCTTTTGAGAGTGGTGGCTTCGTAACGTTAAAGGTTGCTATTTCTAGTGCACAAGCAGGTGGATCTTATGCGCAAACACTCTCGGTTATTTTCGTTGGCGATTACTAGCCTCATTGGGGTACTTTTCCCCCCAATATTTTCCTTTGCGGCAACAACGCCCAGCTCAGCAGATATTTTTGTGCTGCCTGGTGAAAGCGCGACCGTGACGGTTCCGGTTCAAAATACAATGCCGTACACTACAGATGTCGCCTTGATCGTCCTTTCCGTGCACTTTACCGATGAATCAGATTCTCCTCAATTCGAGAAGTTATCCGACGAACAACGATCGCGTATTCAGATCGAGCCGGCAGCATTCGAGCTAGTGACGGGGGAGGTTCGTGAGGTTGCTGTGACGGTGATAGCGCCGATTGATGCAGAGACAGGTGTTGAGACGTTTGCACTGGCGGCAACAGAGGCGATTCCGGGTTCGATCACGCTTTCCCATGGTGCAGCAACGTTGCTTTTTGTGACGACGGGCTATCCTCCACAAAAAGGGGAATGCATTTCATTCATAAAGAATTCTGACGATGCGATACAGCTCACTACCGTCAATCGCGGAAGCGGTATACTAGTTCACGACGGCGTGGTTCGATTGCGTGGATTGTTTGGCGTCGTTCTTGGTGCATCGTCGAGTAATTCGACCGGCCACCGTGTTCTTCCAAATCAAACGCGCGAGTGGTCCGTGTCGCTTCCTATGGCGCCGTGGTGGGCGATTGGTCCAATGTTCTATGTTCTCGAGGATGATTCGATAGAAACGAGTGCATGTTCACCAATTGCGGCAGGAACAGGGTGGTGGCCGTTGGTGCTCGTTGGAATCATCGGTGCGGGTGGCGTTGCGATGCTTGCGCGACGTCGATAATCGTTGCATGAGGAGGTTTTTTACAAAATGGAGTGTTTCTCTTACCGCTGTTGTCGCAGCGTTCTTTCCATTCGTCGTATCAGCAACCACGGTGACGGATATTTATGATCAACCGTCGACAGCCCAGATTTCGGTTGCCTCAAACCACAAATTTACGATGACGATTCCGGAGGCATTTAGTGATGGCGAGACGGTGCAGATCGTTTTTCCTGCGGGATACGTATTAACGTCAGTGATCGAAGATGATGTCGACATTGCCGACGATGGAGTTGATCTGACGACGGCAGCGGATTGTTCGGGATCTGAGCATGCATCAGTGGGTGTCTCGGGCCAGACGATCACGATCACGGTGTGTATTGGTGATGGTGGAACGATTGGTGTGGGAAGTGTTGTCACAATCGAAATTGGAACAAATGCCTCGGCGTCAGGAACGGGCCTGAACCGTATTACCAATCCAACAGCAGTTGCTTCGTACTTTATTAACCTGACAGGAACGAGTGGAAATTCTGGATCCGTGATTGCGGTAACGACAACGAACGGTGGGTCCGGAGTAAGTGCGACAGTCCCCGCTCCTAGCGGCGGAAGTGACACTGATCCTCCCGACGGTGGTAGCGGCGATGGCGATGGTTGCACTGGCGATGATTGTGGCGGTCCTCCTGATGAGGAATGTGTTGGCGACGAGTGCACCCCTCCT